>RKAV01000041.1 GCA_014846175.1 bacterium
ATCTTTATCTTATAAGTTAATGTTTTATTTTGATTAACTGATACTCCTGTAGTACTTGGGATAGTTGGACTATCAGAAGTGTAACCTATTTGAATAGTATTATCTGATAGATTATAGTAATAAATAGAGTTTTTAACTGTTCTATCATTAGTATTTGTTACTGTTAGAGTTATTGTATCACTATCTGTTGTTGGAGTGTATGTTAATACTCCTTGACCTGCAATAGTTACTGAGTTTGTTCCTATTGCTACAGTACCATATAAGTTACCTGTTACTACACTATATTTTTGTACTCCTTGTACTGTAAACCAAGCATAAGAGAAGTATCCTGCCATCATTAAAGCGCTTATTCCTAAGAGAATAAATATATAAGCTGTAGATATATTAGTAGTTGCTAACTTCTTAAATAATCTTTTCATAAAATCATCCCTTTAGTATATAATATCACAAAAATGCCTGGTAAAAAATAAAAAAATATTAACAGACTTCTATTAAATATTTTTTATTCTTTTCTAATTCTTCTTTCTTTTCTTTTGATAAAGTATTATTTAATAATAAATTATTTATCTTTAATAATTCATTTCTATAGTATTTCTTTATAAGTTGATTATTCTTAGTCATTAGTATTGGACCTAGATATAGTTCTTTAGATGAATAGTTTATAGTTCCTTTAGAGAATAATAAAATATGATATATTTTATTATTCTCTTCTACTAATTCTTCATCTTTTAAATAATAACCTAACTTAGTAATAGTCTCTCTTACTTCCTTTACAAAGTTATTAGGTGATAAGATGATAGTTTTAATATTAGTAAGATTAGATTTATTATCTATAAACATTTTATTTATAGTTAAACCACCCATCCCTGTTATAGTTATAGTATCTATTTTATCATTAAGAGAATTAAGTCCATCTGCTTTTATTAGTTCTATTCTATTAGTTAATTTATAGTAGTTTATATTTTCTTTGGCTTGATTTAAAGGACCTGTTTTATTATCAGAAGCATAAACAAAAGGAAAGTTTTTATCTCTTAATAAGTAGATAGATAATTTTGCATGATCACACCCTATATCAAGAGGAATACTTCCCTTATCAATATAATCTCCAACTAGTTTTAAACGTTTATTTATTTTCATTAATCTGTTAAAAAATCCTTTAACTTACGTGATCTAGATGGATGTCTTAATTTTCTTAAAGCTTTTGCTTCTATTTGTCTAATTCTTTCTCTTGTAACACCAAATATTTGTCCTACTTCTTCAAGAGTTCTACATTGTCCATCATCTAGTCCAAAACGAAGTCTTAATACTTTTTCTTCCCTATCAGTTAATGTTAATAAAACTCCTGCTAGTTCTTCTTTTAATAATTCTTCAGTTGCATATTCTTCTGGACTAACAGTTCTCTCATCTCTTATAAAGTCTCCTAAATGAGAATCATCTTCTTCTCCAATTGGTGTTTCAAGTGAAACTGGATCTTGACTTATTTTATATACTTCTCTTACTTTATCAACTGAAATTCCTAATTTATTAGCTAATTCTTCATCAGTTGGTTCTCTATTTAAGTCTTGGGTTAGTTGACGTTGTACACGAGCAAGTTTATTAATTGTTTCAACCATGTGTACAGGAACACGAATAGTTCTTGCTTGATCTGCTAATGCTCTTGTTATTGCTTGTCTAATCCACCAAGTTGCATAGGTTGAAAACTTATACCCTTTTTCTGGATCAAACTTATCAACTGCTTTCATAAGTCCAATATTTCCTTCTTGAATAAGGTCTAGAAAAAGCATACCACGTCCAACATAACGCTTAGCAATAGAAACAACTAGACGTAAGTTTGATTCTGCTAATATTCTTTTAGCTTCCTCATCACCTTCAAGGGCACGACGAGCATATTCAAATTCTTCATCAGAATTAAGTAGCGGTATTCTACCTATTTCTTTTAAATACATTCTAACTGGATCATTTATCTTAATATCTTTAGATAAAGTAATATTTTCAACTAATGTATCTTCTGTTATTTCTTCACCACTTGCTTCTTCATCATTTGAATCTTCACTTACTATTTCAATACCAGCATCTACTAAGCTATTATATAAATCATCAAGACTATCACTATCTAGTTCTAATCCTTTTAATTCATTAGCCATTTCTTCATAAGTAATAAACCCCTTTGCACTACCCTTTTTTAAAAGACTTTCTTTTCTTTCTCCTATAGTTTTAATTTCATTTACCATTTTGTTTCTCCCCAATTCTTAATTTTCTTACCTCTTCTGCAATCTTTGCTTGTTCTAATGGATCAACAGTATCTATTAATTTCTTATTTAATCTTTTGATTTGTTGTTTTCTACTATAATCTAGAATAACACTTGTATAATCAGAAATATCTTTTTTACTTACTTCCTTTTTTAAAGGATAAGATCCAATTTGTGATAAGAGTTTCAATAATTCCTCATTTGTACCAAGATAAGTATAAAAGTCAGCCCAATTTATAAAACCATTAGTTCTATAATAAGCTACTATCTCACTTTCTAATAATCTTAATTTATCAGTAGGAAAAACCAAATGTGCTTCTTCCACTTCTTCTATTACCCAAGGTAAATCAATCATATAGGAAAGTAGTGCATAACTAGCTTTTTGATACTTATCTAGTTTTTCAGTGGGTGTCTTAGTTTCCATAATCTTTAAAGATTTAATCTCTTTTTTGCCTCTTAATTCCTGAAAACTTTTTTCCAAGGTATTATACCCTATTTCAAAGTTTTTTGCAAGGTCTTTTAAGATTATTTCTATTCTTATTGGATCTTCTATTTCTTTTGTTTCTTCTAAAACTTTATGAATGTAGTCTGCTTTTTCTTCACTACTAGCAAAATTAACCTTACTTTTTAATCTTTTAATCTTATAATCTTTAAAGTAAATAGCACTATTAATTAAACTTATAAAAGCATCTTTTCCCTTTGTTAAAAGAAAACTATCTGGATCATCTGCTTCTGGTAATTCTATTACTTTAACTTCTATTCCTGCTTCTTGAAATAAGTTTCCTGCTGATAATGTAGCTTTTTGTCCTGCTTCATCACCATCAAAACATAGAATTATATTTAATGATAATCTTTTTATATTATTAATATGGTCTTTAGTAAGAGCTGTTCCCATAGTAGCAATTGTATTATCAAAACCAAAAATACTAGCTCTTATAACATCCATAAAGCCTTCCATAATAATGATATTCTTACTAACTCTTACTGCTTCTTTAGCGATATGATAGTGATATAATAGTTTCCCTTTTTTAAATATTTCTGTTTCTTTCGTATTTAAATATTTATTTTGTTTCCCACTAGTAATAATTCTTCCACTAAATCCTATCACTCTACCATTTAAGTCATGTAAAGGAAACATCAATCTATTATGATATAAATCATTATTACCACTGCTTAATCCTACTTGGTTAAGTAAGTCTATTTGATAACCTTTATTTATTAAAAGGTTAGTTAAATTATTATTATCTAGTGACCACCCAAGTTCAAACTTCTTAATAGTTTCTTCATCTATATTTCTATTTTCTAAATATTTTCTAGCATCTTTACCCATCGTACTCATCAAGTTATTCTGATAATATTTTAAAGCTAGATTATATATTAGATACCATTTATCATATTTAGTTACTTTCTTTTCTTCATGATAACCTACTAAAGGAATACCTACTCTATCTGCTAATTCTTTTAATACTTCTCTAAATTCTTTATGTTCATAATCCATTAAAAAGTTAAAAACATTACCAGTAGCATGACAAGAAAAACAAGTATATATTTGTTTTTCTCTTGATACACTCATAGAAGGGTTAGTATCATCATGAAAAGGACATACACCAAAGTAGTTTTTACCACGAGCAACAAGAGGGATTTTTTCACTAATGATATCAACTATATCATTCTTTTGTCTAATTTCTTTTATGATATCTTGTTGATTCATTATTATCCCTCCCTTCTATATTAAATTTTTTCTTGTATAACTTGTAACATTTGGATAAGTATAAATATCAACAGTTCCTTGATTAACCATCTTGATAAATCCTAATCCATTAATACATAAATCTTCATCATATTTTATTTGATGCGTAGTCTTTCCCATCTCTTCTTTTAAATCCATTCTTTTACTAGCTATCTTTTTAATTTTTAAATCATTAGACATGTAAAAAGTAAAACTATTTTTTTCTCCACTTGTATAATCAATTCTTAATAAGTTATCTACTAAAATACTTTGACCTTTCTTAACTTGATAAGTCTTAGGTTTAATCTCTTTTCTAGGACTTATTTTCTTTAAAACATTTTTATCAACTACATTAACTATACTACCCTTATCTACTAACCCTGGTGTATCTATTAAGGTTAGATAATCATTAAGTTCTATTCTAACTGTACTTAAAGTAGTAGCAGGCAGTGGTGAAATAGTTAATTCTTCAGTATTATCTGAATAATTAGAAATTAATTTATTAATTAAGGTACTCTTACCAGCATTAGTATGCCCTACTACATATACATCTTTACTTGTTTGATATAATTTAATTTGTTTTAATAAATAATCAATATTTTGATTTTTTTCTACACTGATAACTATTATTTTTTCAAAAGGTATACCCATATTATTAAAGTAATCAAGTATTTTATTTTCTTTAACTGACTTTGGTAAAACATCTTTTTTATTTAAGACTAATATCATTTTATTAGGAATATATTTTCTAATCTCTTCAAAGTCTTTTTCTATATTTAGTAAATCTGCTATATATAGAACTAAGTCTTTAGTCTCTCCTACTTTTTTTAATATATCTATATATTCATCATTACTTTTAGTAACTACTTGATAATCACCATAATTCTTTATTCTAAAGCATCTTTGACAATAGTCTTGATCTAAATTAACACTATAACCTTCTTGTAGAACATTCTCATCTTGCAGTTTAACCCCACAACCTTTACAGTATTTTTCATCATTCATAATAGTATTTTCCTTTCTCTAATATTTTATATTCAGCCATTTTTTTCAGTATTCTTTTTTCTAAAAATCTATTAATACTAGTTATTTTAAATTCTTTATTAGATATTTTATCTACTAGTATTGTTTTTATATTTAGTTTTTTTGCTAATAACATATCAGTCATATACTGATCTCCTATTAAGAATACATTTTCTTTTGTTAAGTTATTTTCTTTAAGTAATTTTTTCATCTTTCTAGTATTTGGTTTTAATGCTAAGTAATAGTATTTAATACCTAACTTATCTCCAAACTGTTTAACTCTTTTTTTAGGACTATTAGAAAGAATAAAAAGATTAAAGTCTTTTTCTAAAGTCTTAAAGTATTTAATTACTTGCTCATTTGGATAATTTTCAGTGGTCATTGCTATTGTATTATCAAGATCAAATACTAAGGCTTTCACCCCTTGTTTCTTTAGTTTTAAAACAGGTATTTGATAAATATCTTTTATATAGATGTTAGGTCTATAATATTTTTTCATCTATTCACCTCTAATTATTAACTCTTTGTTTTATCATTTTAGTTCCTGGTGTTATCTTATCAAAATGATAACCATGTTCTTTACCATATTTAATAATTTGTCTTAAAGCATCTCTTGTATATGGTTTTATATCATGCATTAATACCATATTAGTTCTATCTTTTGATAAATTTCTTGTAACTTGATTTATAATACTTCCTGAATCTTTATATTCACCTGCATCACCACTAGATATATTCCAATCATAGTAGTAATATCCTTTTTCTATTACTTCGTTAGTTAAAGTAGACATTATTCCTTCTTGATAGTGTCTACTAATAGTATTACTACTACCTCCTGGGAATCTAATAATTCTACTATCATAACCAGTAATAGCTGCTACTCTATCATGAACTTTAGTTAAATCATTAAAATAAGCATCTACTGATTGATAGACTGTCTTATAATCATGAGAAAAAGTATGTAATGCCACCGTATGTCCTTCATCATATTCTCTTTTGATTAAATCATCTGGTCCATTACCAGTTACAAAGAAAGTAGCTTTTACATTTTCTTCTTTTAAAATATCTAAAATAACATTAGTAGTACCATAATGTGGTCCATCATCAAAGGTTAAATAGATAGTACCTGGACTATCTCTTCTTACCATTTTAACTGTTCTTTTAGTTTCTGTTTTATTATGAAATTTATCTTCTACTGTATAAGTTATTACTTGATCACTACTACTATTAGTATCAATACTACCACTAGTTATAACCATTCCTGTTATATCACCATCACAATTATCAATTGCTTTAAACCCTGGTTCAACATAAGGTTCTCCTATATAGGAAAATACTATATCTCCACCAGTTAACTCAATCTTTGGAGCTTCCTTATCTCCTATTTCTATAGTTCTTTTAACACTAGTCTTATTATGAGCCTTATCTTCTACTTCATAAGTAATAGTATCTTTATCTTTTACTACTTTTACTTTCTTAGTTAAATCACCATCTATATTATCAATCGCTTTATACCCTAATTCTTTATATTTACTATTAGGGCAAATATAAGTTTTTTTATCTCCTTCTAAAGTAATAACAGGGCTTTCTAAATCTTTAACTTCTACTTTTCTTTTAGTACTAACAGTAATAAAAGGTCCTTTTACTTTATAAGTTAAGTAATATATACCATCTTTTTTATTATTAATCTTACCGGTTACTTTTACTTTATCAGTTAAGTTATCAAAAATATAATTAGCTTGATATCCTGGTTCTTTATATTCACTATTTATATTTAACATAACAGTTGTTTTACCTTTTAGATTGATTCTTGGAATCAATAGAAAAAAGATAGAGATTATAACTACCAACATTATAAGAATGATAAGAACTATTTTTCGTTTCCAATTTGATTTATTAACTTTTTCCATAGTGCCTCTTTCCAGTTACTATATTATAACATAACTAATATTTTTTTAAAACAATAAACTTCACTAATTATTATACCACAGTAGTATAAGTTTTAAACCAAGATAAAAGTTCTTCTAACAAGTATTAGAAGAACTTCTAGTTTAGTTCTTTTTATTCTTGATTAACTTAATAACTTCACTATAGTTAATAACTGCAACTACAATTAATGATACTTGTAAAATTAAAACTATTATAGCAAATATACTTCCATCTTTTAAAGAATTGATTAAATAATTTAATTCATTAACATTTAATCTTCTTGCTAAAAATATAATTGAAGTTATTACTACTAATAGTATATAAACTAAACTACTAATACACTTCTTCCACTTTTTTGCTCTAAAAAACTTATAACATGTAACACAAACTATTGCTACTAATAAACATAAAACTACTAAATATATAAAATTAACCATAATTTCCTCCTAATACAACTCTGGTGGTAATACTTCATCTACTGCTTCTTTTAAGACTTTAGTAACCATTACTAATTGTTTTTCTTCTTCTTCATTTAATTTAACTGGTATTTGTTTTATGATACCCTCTTTTCCAATAACTACTGGGGTGGAAAAGTATAAATCATAATCACTTTGATAATTAGAAACAGAATAAATTTTCTTTTCATCATTTAATATAACTTTAGTTAGTTCTAAAAGACAACAACTAACACCATGTGATGTATAACCTTTAGCATTTACTATCATACCACCCATTTTCTTAGTAATAGAGGAAAACTCATCTTTCTCTTCTTTAGTTAAGTAATTCTTTAAAGATGACATAGCAATATTAGCATTATTATAATAAACAAATTGACTATTTCCATGTTCTCCTAATACATAAAGGTTAATATCATTACTAGAAATATTTATCTTTTTACTAATTAAACTTTTTAATCTAATAGTATCTAACATAGTACCCGTACCAATTACTTTTTGATAAGGATAAGATAAATAAGTAGCTGTTAACTGACTTATCACATCTACTGGATTAGTAGCTACTAAGATAATACCATTAAATGAAGTATTAGCAATAGAATCAGTTACTTCTTTAACCATTTTACTAGCACCAGCTAAATCTTCTAACCTACTTTTCTTACTTTGGGGAAGTCCAAGTGTTAAGACACATATATCAGCATCATTTAAAGCTTGATAATTTCCTATCTTAATTGTTAATGATGAATCTATTAAAGTCATTCCTTGTTCTAAATCAAGTATTTCTCCTTTTAATTTTTCTATATCTTTATCAATTAATACTACTTCCCCACTAATAGATTTATCAAATACTAACTTTTCTAAATAAGATAATCCAACATGTCCTAACCCTATAATCACAATCTTAGCCATTTTTTATTCTTCCTTTCTAAATACTTTTATAAATCTAGTCCATACCTTTTCATTAGAATAATTTAAAATACCTACTTTATATACTTTCATACCATATTTAATTAATAAATATAAAAGACCAATTAATAAGATAATAGCTATTGATATATCTAATATACTTATCTCTCCCATTATATATAAAGTTGGTGCTAAAAGGCAAGATATTAATGGTAGATAAGCTACTATTTTTAAGAAAGTACTACCTTGAAACATACCAGCCATAATTGCTAAATAATAACCTGCTAAAAGAATAAAAACAATAGGAGTTTGTAACTGTTGAAAGTCTTCGATATTAGTAGTCATGGAAGCAAGTATTCCAGCAAGTAATGAATATGCTAAGAATGATAATATGATAAGTACTAATAAGAATGGTAGTAATGATACTATATCGTTAATTAAACCACTAGTAGATAGACTATTCCAAATACTAGTTATCTCACTAGGTATATTTAAACTTCCATTTCTACTACTAATAAGGAATGCTATTAAACCATAGAGAAATAGTAATAAAGCTTGTAATAAAACAAATAAGTTATTAGCTATTATCTTAGCTAAAAGATGTACTTTAGGACTTACATTAGAAATAATTATTTCCATACTTTTAGTTGTTTTCTCTTCACATATTTCCCCACCTACCATCTGTACTAGAAAAACAATTAACATAAAGAATGGTAGTATTAAACTAGGAAAAACTGTACTCATTAATAAACTCATATTCTCATCTTGATTATTCTTATCACTTAAAACTTCTCTTTTAATATCTATATTAGTAGATAGTAAATCTAATGTATTGGCATCTAGATTTAATTTTTCTATAAGTACTTGTTGTTTAGTAGTATTTAATCCTTGATAAATAACTTGATATACACTACTATCTATCTTTTTATTACTAGTAACTTTAGCTTTTAATAAGTTATCAGTAAGATTAAGACTGATAAGTATCTCATCATCTTTTAGTTTTTTCTTTTCTTTATTAATACTATTTACTACTATTTTTTTATCTTCTAATGCAAAAGTATTAATATTATTTTTTAAATAAGGATAAGAGATATTAGTCTTATCATAAACAAGTACTTTTAATGGTTTATCAAATTCTCCTCCAAAGAAAGTTATAATTGAGTTTAGATTAAATAGAGCAAATAAAGCAAGAGCAAGTATTATATTGATAACAATAAACCATTTAGATTTTAACTTTTTATTAAAACTTATCTTCATAAGGTAGAAAAACTTTCTAGTCATTATTAGCACCTACTTTCTCAATAAATATTTCATTTAAAGTTGGTTCTATTACATCATACTTAGTAATATTATAGTCTTTTACTATTTTGAATATTGAATTTGCTATATCTAAACTTTTTATTTTTACTAAGTATTCTCCTCTATATTCTTCTAAAGAAATAACACCTTTTAGTTTTCTTATTTTATCAAGAGGAAGATTATCTCCCCTAAGTAAGATATTTTTCTTTTGATATTCATTCTTTATATCTTTTAAGTAACCTGATACTACCACTTTACCATGTGATAAGATAATAAGTTTTTCACAAAAGTCTTCTATTTGTTCCATTTGATGAGAGGAGAAGATAATGGAAGAACCGTTACTTTGTAATTCTTTAATTGCTTTTTTTAAAAGTTCAACATTAATAGGATCAAGACCAGAAAATGGTTCATCTAATATTAATAATTTAGGTTTATTAATAACTGCTGCAATAAATTGAATCTTTTGTTGATTACCTTTTGACAATTCTTTTATCTTTCTATTTTCATAGTCTGGTATTTGTAGTTT
This sequence comes from bacterium, assembly GCA_014846175.1. GTDB lineage: Bacteria > Bacillota_I > Bacilli_A > RF39 > UBA660 > Onthousia. The sequence continues at coordinate 10,117 of RKAV01000041.1, forward strand.
CTTTAACCATTTACGCATTTCTTTTATAATAGCTTCTTCTTCCATTCCTTTTAAGACACCATAAAGTAATATTTGGTCTTTAACTGTCATCTTAGTAAGTAAACTTCTTTCTTCAGTAACATAACCTATTTTATCTGTTACGTTATAATCTATTGTTTTACCATCTAAAGTAACGCTACCACTACTAGCATTAATAAGTCCTAAGATAATTCTAAAGGTAGTAGTTTTACCTGCTCCATTTTCTCCTAATAAACCAAATATTTCTCCTTTATCTACGTTAAATGATAAGTTATCAACTGCTTTTAGTTTATTATAATACTTAGTAATATTCTCTACTTTTAACATGTTTTTTTCTCCTTTACTAAAGTATAATTTATAAAATTAAAAATGTCTACCGCTCACATAAATAATTTTTTAATAAATTTTACAAAAAACAATTGACAAACTGTCCTTTTATGGGTATTATAAAAATCACCAATTCGGAATTAGGCGAATTGGTAGCTAGTATCACACTAGCCAACCCCTTTTTATTCTTTTTGGAAGTTAATAAAATAACTTCCTATTTTTTTTGCACCAAAAAGAGACCTAACGTCTCTAATTTAATAACCAATCAATAATATTATTTTAATTTTCCTTTGTTTCTAAGCTTTTATAATTATTATATCTTTCTTTAGCATTATTTAAGTTTTCATCAAGTAATTCTTTAGCATTACTATTTAACTTATCTAGTGATTTATATCTATCTTCACCTAGTAAAAACTCTTTATAGTTACTAAAGTCTGCTTTAGAATCCATCTTGAAGATACCAGTTTCTGGATTATAATGGAAGATTGGGAAATAACCTGTTTCTGTAGCATTTTTCTCTTCCATAATACTATTTTTCATTCCCTTTAGAATACCTTGAGCAATACAAGGTGCATAAGCGATAATTAAACTTGGTCCGTTATACTTTTCTGCTTCATTTAATACTTTAATAGTAGTTTGAGGATTTGCTCCTAAGGAGATACATGCAACATAAACATTAGGGTAAGTTAGGGCGATTCTTGCTAAATCTTTCTTAGCAGTTTTTTTACCATTTGAAGCGAACTTACAAACAGCACCTATTCTACTTGATTTACTAGCTTGTCCACCAGTATTAGAATATACTTCTGTATCTAATACTAAAATATTGATATTTTCTCCACTTGCTAGTACATGATCAATTCCATTATACCCTATATCATAAGCCCAACCATCTCCTCCGACAGTCCATAAAGAGATAGGAGTAATATATTTCTTAAGAGATTTTAATGGTTTAATTTTTGTATGGGGAATAACTTCTAATAGTTTTGTAGCTGTTTCCATATTAATATTATCTAAATAAGCCCGGTATATTTCTTTTTCTTCTTCATCTACTTTAGATAAATTCTCGACTATTATTTGTTTTAACTGATTCTTTTTAACTTCATCTGCTATTTTAATACCCATACCAAACTCTGCATTATCTTCAAATAAAGAATTAGCCCAAGGAACACTATAAGGTGTAGATGGTGAACTTGCTCCATAAATAGATGAACAACCAGTTGCATTAGCAATTACTAATCTATCTCCAAATAATTGAGTGATTAATTTAAGATATGGTGTTTCTCCACAACCAGCACATGCTCCACTAAACTCAAATTTAGGATATTTAAACTGTGTTCCTTTAATAGTTGTTAATGGTAGAGGTGCTTTTTCTGTTACTTCCTTAAATAAATATTCATTATCATCTAATTCTTCTTTAATAAGACTTTTCTTAGCAATCATTTCTAAAGCTTTAACTTTCTTCTTACCAGGACAAATATTAGCACATAATCCACAACCAGTACAATCTTTATAACTAACACCTACTGTATAGTAATATCCTTCTCCTAAACTAGTCTTAACTAACTTAGCTTTTAAACTTTCACTAGCTTTATCTTTCTCTTCTTCTGTTAATAAGAATGGTCTAATAACAGCATGAGGACATACTAGTGAACATAAATTACAATTGATACAATTATCTTTATTATATAAAGGTACTATATCACTAATATCTCTTTTCTCAAGTTTTGATAAACCTGCTGGCATTGTACCATCTATCCTATCAAGAAAAGCACTAACTGGTAAGTCATTACCTTTTCTTTTATCTATTATCTTAAAGAAACTATCTGCTATATCATCTACTTTAGCATAAGAATCATTACTTAGTGAATCAACAAATACACAAGAATTTACTCCTTCTTCTATTGCTTTAATATTCTTATCTATTAAGTTATTGCCTTTATTTTTAAATCTTTCGATAAGTTTCTCTTTCATCTTACTACTAGCATAATCATAATTAATAACATGACCATACTTAAACATAATATTTTCCATAATAGAACTAATCTTATTTCCTAGTCCAATTTTATTACTTATCTTATTAGCATCTACTATATATAGTTTAATATTATTATTCTTTAGATAATTAACCATCTCTTTAGTAAATAAGGTATTAACTTCTTCCTTACTCTTACTAGTATTAAGAATAAAGGTACCATTCTTCTCTATTGATGAAATTACATCAAACTTCTTAAGATAGGCATCTTCTGTACATACTACTACTTTAGCTTTATCAACATAATAAGTAGATCTAATCTCATTCTTACTAAATCTTAAATGACTTATTGTTACTCCACCACTTTTCTTAGAGTCATATTGGAAATATCCTTGAACATAAGCCTCAGTTGCTTCTCCTGTTATTTTCATAAAGTCTTTACAAGCAGATACCATTCCATCACTACCATAACCAAATACTTTAAAAGATGTTTGATTAGGAATAACTAGATTAAAGTTTTTATCATAAGGGATACTTAAGTTTGTAACATCATCTTCGATACCTATAGTAAAATTATGTCTTAAATTATCCATATTATCATATATAGCTTTTATCATACTAGGTGTTGTATTCTTACTAGATAATCCATATCTACCACCTACAACACTTATTTTTTTATTAACATCTTTTATAATACTAGCAACATCTAAATATAATGGTTCCCCACTACTTCCTGGTTCTTTAGTACGATCAAGTACTGCTATTTTAGAAACAGTTTTAGGTATACTTTTTAAGAAATATTTACTAGAGAATGGTCTATATAAATGTACTTCAACAAATCCTACTTTTTCTCCTTTACTTATTAAATAATCAACTGTTTCTTTAATAGTTTCAGAAACGCTTCCCATTGCTATAATTATTTTAGTAGCATTAGCTGCTCCATAATAATTAAAAGGGGCATAATTTTTACCTGTTAGTTTGTTAATTTCTTGCATATAATCATTTACTATATCAGGTAAAGCATCATAGTATTTGTTTCTAACTTCAGTTGCTTGGAAATAAATATCATCATTCTCACTAGTTCCTCTAGTAACAGGATTACTTGGATGAAGTGACCTATTTCTAAAATCTGCTAGAGCTTTTTTATCTACTAGTCTTTTAACTTTATCAGTATCAATAACTTCTACTTTTTGTAATTCATGACTAGTTCTAAATCCATCAAAGAAGTTTAGAAAAGGTACTCTTCCTTTAATAGCTGCTAAGTGGCTAACAGCTGTAAGATCCATTACTTGTTGAGGTGAGCTTTCAGAAAGAAAAGCAAAGCCTGTACTTCTAGCAGCATATATATCTTGATGATCTCCAAAAATAGATAAAGCATGCGTAGCAAGACTTCTAGCTGCTACATGTATAACACAAGGTAACATCTCTCCTGCTATTTTATACATATTAGGTATCATTAATAGAAGACCTTGACTAGCTGTAAAAGTAGTAGTTAAACATCCTGCTTGTAAAGAACCATGTACCATTCCAGCTGCCCCTGCTTCACTTTCCATTTCAACCACTCTAACTCCTTGATTAAAGTAGTTTTTCTTTCCTTCATTAGACCATTTATCAACAAGCTCTGCCATAGGAGATGCTGGTGTTATCGGATAAATTCCTGCCACTTCCGTAAAATTATAAGCTACATAACTACAAGCTTCATTACCATCCATAATTTTTTTCATCGTTATCAACTCTTTCCTTTATAATTTTTATTTAATTGAAACTATCTTCTACATAATTACCATTTTCATCATAATAAACTAAGTAACTATTAACAGTATTATCGCACTTTAAACAACTTATCTTATCATCAATAATCTTTAAAGCTGTTCTATTAGCTAGGGCATATACTTTCTTATTAGTATTAACTAAATCTTCTTTTAATTCCCCTTTCTTAGATAAATCATTATAATGAGGGCATATTGCTATATCAATAAAATTTAGTCCTTCTACAAAAGTATACCTATCAGATTCATCTCTTAGTTTTAAAGAATCAGAGTAACCTTCTTTTGCTAACATAATAGCTCCTGCTGACATACCTACTAAAACAGTTCCTTTTAAATAAGCATTCTTTAATAAAGATACTAAATCATATTCTTTTAAATTATTTACTAACTTAATAGTATCTCCTCCACAAAAATAGATAATATCAGCATTATTTATCTTAGTTTCTACTATATCACGATTATTTATAATATTTTTCTTTTTTAAATAGGTACAATTACATCCTAAATCTTTATATATTTTTTTCATCGTATCATAATAAGAATCAGAAAAAGAACTTGCTAAACCAATAAATAAAAAGTTTGGTATTTCTTTATTAGTCATTTTTACGATTTCTTTATCAATTAATTCTGTTTCATAATTAGTAGTGCCACGACCTACGTCTCCACCACCTATTAATACTAGTTTTTTCATCCATCGTCACCTTCTTTTACTAAATATAATATTATTGTGTTTAACATTATTCCTATCATTACTAAACTTAATAAAATAAGATTTAATCTACAATAGCTTATGCTAACAGTATATAAGTTAGTTGTTAATAATCTAGAATATACAATACCAATGTATATAGTTAAAGCAATTATTACTAAGTTATAGCTTTTTGTTATGATATATATTTTTCTCTTAGAAAAGATAGAAAATAAAACTAAGGTAATAAAAAGGAATAGTGTTAGTAAAAAGAAAACACCTACTTGTTCTGTTTTTAATACAAATGGTAAAAGAAAAATATTTATTATTAGATAGATTATAAAGAATAAACATCTAAGATAATAAAGTATTTTATTAAGCATTATCTAATCCTCTATCTATTCCATCTTCTATTTCTTGTTTAAATTCTTTATCAAATCTTGGTAATTCTTTTTTGATAACATCAGAATAGACGTTTTTAGTATTTAATATTGCTTTTTTAACATCGAAGATATTAACATCTTTTCTATTATTGTAAAGAGCAAAAGAAAATGCTTGTTGAAGTATTGCTAAAGTTACATCTGGGTATCTTGCTCCTGTTTCATAAACTCTTCTATATTCACTAGTAAGGTCGGTTAAGAAAGCCATTATTTTTTCTTTAACATAAGGGTCATACATTAAAGTAGCTCCTGTTTTCTTTTCTATTTTAGGAAGAGTTCCCATACAAATAGCTATAGTTTCTTCTCTTGTTGGTTCTTTTACTTCTACTTTTTGAAAACGTCTAACAAAGGCTTTATCTCTTAAGATATATTGTTCATATTCTTCTGTAGTTGTAGCACCTATTACTTTAATATCTCCTCTATCTAATCCTGGTTTAAACATATTAGCAAAGTCAAGAGCTTCTCCTTTAGTACCCATAAGAGTATGAATTTCATCTATAAAAAGGATTAAGTTATGATAGTTTTTTAATTCATCTAAGAGTATTTGAATCTTACTTTCACCAGTATCAGGATCCATTCCAAGTAAAGCTGACGTATTTACCTTTATAACTTGATAAGTTTTTAAAGCATCGGGAACATTACCAATTTGAATACGGTAAGCAAAACCTTCAACAATAGCAGTTTTACCAACACCAGGTTTACCAATTAAAATGGCTGATTTTTCAGGTGTTAAAAGAATAAGTGCTAATTGTTTAATCTCTTCTTCTCTACCAATAGCAGGATTAGTTATATATTCTTTTTCCGTAAAGTTTTCCCCATAACTTTTTAAAATACTTATTTTACTTTTTCTTATTTCATTATTCATAGAGTTTCCCCTTTCTTTCGTATATTTAAATTATAACAAAAAAAAGAGTAAATAGCTTGCTTTTTTTAAAAAAACGTAGTATAATATGTAACTAAATGAGGGGGTTATATTATGAAAAAGAATTTTAAATTTTATTTTCTATTTATTTTCATGCTACTTGCTATTGGTACAACAAATGTATATGCAGTAAGTAATTTAACTATCACTAGTAAAGGTTATATAAGAACTAACTTTAGTGATGGTACACACAGAACAGAAGCGCAGTTCGGTACAAATAAAGGAACAGCTTACTGTATTACACCACATAAAACAGGAGGAAATAAAGGAACTAGTTTACCTTATAGTAGTACTGTTAATTCAGGTCCAGTTTTATATTTATTAAATAATTCAAATAGTGATTATTTAACTACACAACTTGCTATTTGGAAAGTAACTGATAATTACATTCCACCTGCTTATAACAAGAATAAAACACTTGTTAATAAAGTTAATGCTCTTGCTAACAAAGCTAAAAGCAATGCTAATTATTCAACTGCTAATCCAACTTTAAAGTTATCTAGTCCAACATTAAGTTTTAGTGAATCAAGTGATGGTAATTATTATGTATCTAATACTATTACCGTAACTTCTAATGTCAATGTAACAGCAACTGTTTCTGGTAATGGAGCTAAGATTATTGCTAACGGAAAAAGTAGTAATTCACTTACTTTAGCAAATAATACTAAGTTTTATGTTAGAATTGCCAAAAATAATGTTACATCTAATGCTAATATTAAGGTAACAGTTAAAGGTACAAAAAATAAAGTAGCATATCAAAGATATTCAGGTGGTAAATGGCAAGACTTAATTGTTTTAGTAAAAACGCCTAAGACAGTTAGTACAACTATTAGTGGTACAGTTAAACCAGTTACACATAAATGTGAATATACAAATGGTAAATATTATGATAAAGATGGTAAAATAACTGATAAAACTACTTATTCACTTCAATGTGAAAAACATACTTGTGAAAAAGTCGGTGATACTTACTTTGGTAAAGATGGTAAAGTAACCACTGAAGAGGGTTATAATCAACAATGTAAAGCTAAGACTTATACTTGTGAAAAAGTTGGCGACACTTACTATGGTAAAGATGGTAAAGTAACTACTGAAGAAGGCTATAACCAACAATGTAAAGCTAAGACTTATACTTGTGAAAAAGTTGGCGATACTTACTATGGTAAAGATGGTAAAGTAACTACTGAAGATGGCTATAACTTACAATGTAAGACTCATACTTGTGAAAAAGTTGGGGATACTTACTTTGATAAAGATGGTAAGATAACTACTGAAAGTAATTATAACTTACAATGTAAAACTCACACTTGTGAAATTGTAGGTAATAAATATTTTGATCCTAATGGTAATGAAACAGATGAAGCAACTTACAAGTCACAATGTGAAACAGTAATAGAAGTTCCTAATACTGGTAGTTCTGATAACTTAGTATTTACTGTATTAGGTATAGTTACTGTTACAGGTGTGGTATTAATGATTAAGAAATTCTAATTATTATAAAAAGCAAGCAATATCATAGATATCTGCTTGTTTTTTTGTTATACTATTTTGATAATTATTACATAAGCATTTATATCAGGTGCTGATGTTAATCTTGATTTTATACTTAATGTAATAGAATCATTTTCTATATCAGTTATTATATTCTTAAAATCACTTATTCTATTTAAACTGATTGTTTCTCCTTGTAATACTTCTAGATTATAAGTAGTTCCAACATCACTAAATTTATATCCATAAGTATGATTATTACTTGTTCCACTTTTACCTCGTGGTATTCTAAATTCCAAGTTATGAATATGCCCTCTACCCTATCAATAACTTCAGCAGACATATCTTCATCTAAAGTAGTTGTTCTTTCAACTATGATCTTAGCTTCATTCATACCTTTTGGTCCTAAAACATAGCAGTTATTAAAATTCAATCTCTAATTCACGAAAAAATCACCTTCTCACTTATTTTATAGATAGTTAAAAAAACAAAAAAGAGACTTTTAGTCCCTATTGTAAATAAAACTTTTTTCGCCGTCAAAAACTAATATTTCTTTTTTCAAAGTTCTAGCTTGTTCTATACGTTTAATTGTTGATTCTCCAATATGTTTTGGTGTAACCAAACATACAATATCACAAAAAAGCAGTTTTTGATAACACATTTTATCTATTAATTCTTTATTTTTAATATAATCACTATAAACATAAAAAACTGGTTTAAAAACAATATACCCCAACTCTGTAAAATATATTTCTGCTTTTCTAAATATTTCATAATTACCTTTGGTACTACCAATTAGATGCACTACTTTAAAGGTACCTATCATTTTTCCACCCCTAACTAAATTGACTTTTTAAATTTTTTATAGAGAGTTTATCTATACTTTAATAACTGTTCTTTCTAATAAAAAGAGACTTTTCGTCTCCTATAATTCAAACTGTGAATTGTATAAGTCGGCATAGAAACCATTCTTTTTCATTAATTCTTCATGATTACCTGTTTCAATGATATTGCCATCTTTCATAACAAGTATTAAATCAGCATTTTTAATAGTTGATAATCTATGAGCAATGATAAATGATGTTCTTCCTTCTGTTAACTTATCCATAGCCTTTTGTACTAATTCTTCTGTTCTTGTATCAACATTACTTGTTGCTTCATCAAGAATTAAGAATGGTGAATCTTCTATCATACCACGAGCAATAGTAAGTAACTGTCTTTGCCCTGCTGACACAGAATCATTTTCACCAATAACACTATCAAAGCCATTAGGTAAAGTCTTAATAAAATGAGTAAGACCTACTGTGTCACAAACTTCTTTAACTGTTTCATCAGAAATATTTTCTCTATTATAAATAATATTTTCTTTAACTGTACCATTGAATAACCAAGTGTCTTGTAAAACCATTGTAAATAAACTATGAACATTTTCTCTTGTAAGGTCATTAATAGAAACATTATCTATTAAAATATCACCTTTATTAATTTCATAGAACTTCATAAGTAGATTAACCATCGTTGTTTTACCTGCTCCCGTTGGTCCAACGATTGCTATTTTTTGTCCATCTTTAACACTAGCAGTGAAATCTTTAATAATAGTTCTATCTTTATCATAACCGAAAGAAACGTGGTCAAAAGTAATATTACCTTTTACTTTTGCTTTATCTAATCTTTTTGTTTTATTAGTTTCTAAACTCATCTCTTCTTCATCTAAGAATTCAAATACTCTTTCACTTGCAGCTGCTGTTGATTGTAAACTAGTAAAAGCTTGAGCGATTTGTGTTAGAGGTGAAGTAAATAATCTAACATAAGTAATAAATGCTACAATGACACCAAAGGTTATATGATTATTTAAAACAAGTAATGCTCCCACAATACATACTGCTACATAACCAAAGTTTCCAATGAAAAACATAATTGGTTGCATAAGTCCTGATAAGAACTGACTTTTTCTATTAGCATTATAAACTTTCTCGTTATATTCATCAAACTTAGTATCAGATTCCTTTTTACCATTATATGCTTTTACTACTAAAAGTCCTGAATACACTTCTTCAATATGTGAATTTAGTTTTCCAAGTTCTCTTTGTCTTGCTGCAAAATATTTTTGAGATTTAGAAAGAACTATAAAGATAATAACAAAACCAATTAAACTAGCAGAAATAGCTGTTAAAGCCATAATCCAGTTAGTTATAAACATCATTAGAATTGTACCTAATAATAATGTTATAGCACTAACTAATGAAGATAATGATTGGTTCATACTTTGTGCAATAGTATCAACATCATTAGTAACACGTGATAAAATATCACCTGTCTGATTCTTATCAAAATACTTAAGTGGTAGTTTATTAATCTTAGTAGAGATTCTACTTCTTAATTTTCTAGCAAAGTTATTAGAAACACTAGTCATTATAATTGATTCAATAAATGATAATAAAGCACTAACAATATATAAACAAGCTAAGAATAAACTTATCTTTTTAATCTTAGTCATATTCATAGTAGGTACAACTACTTTTTTAATATCTTTAGGCATTTCATCTATTTTCTTATAAAGTACTTTAACATCACTTGTATCTTTAATCTCACTTGTTACTTCTAAAAACTCTATTTGATCTTTTGTTGTAATCTTTTGATTTTTAACTGTAAACTCTTTAAAAATCATCTTTAAGGTCTTATCTGATAACTTACTTAAATTACTTACAATATCATCTTCACTACTAAACTGTAAAGCATTTAGAAAGTCTTGTTTTTCTTCGATTGTTAAATCTTCACTTTGTAATATTTCATCTACTTTAATATGTTGTAAATTAATTTTTATTCGCTCACTTACTTCTTCAAGATTTCTTGAATTAACAATTATACCTTCAGAAATAGTATCAGTTAATTTAGATAATTTATTAGGAGCAGCGATTGATAAGATTGATGATAAAACAGCAAAGATTAATGCCATTGCTATTAAGATTTGAAAACTTTTTAGTTCTTTGAAAAGACGTTTCATTGAACCAACAAAATCTTTAGACTTATCCATTTTAGGTCCACGTGGTCCGTTATGCATTTTCTAACTCCTCCTTTGATAATTGTGATAAAGCTATTTGCTTATAAACATCACAATTTTTTAATAATTCCTTATGAGTCCCCATTCCGACACAATGTCCATTATCAAGAACAAGTATCTTATCGGCATTCATAATTGTACCTATTCTTTGAGCTACTATTAAACTAGTAGCATCTTTTGTATAATTCTTTAACTCTTTTCTTAAAATATAATCTGTTTTATAATCAAGAGCTGAAAATGAATCATCAAAGATATAAATTTCTGGATCTCTTGCAACTGCTCTTGCGATTGATAAACGTTGCTTTTGACCTCCTGATACATTAGTTCCTCCTTGAGCGATTGAGGCATTATAAGTATTGTCCATTTTGGTAACAAACTCTTCTGCTTGAGCTACTTTAACAGCTTCTTTTATCTTCTTAGTAGTAATTTCTCCTTTTCCATTATCACCAAAAGAAATATTACTACTAACACTACCATGGAAAAGAGTAGCTTTTTGTGAAACATAACTAATCTTATTACGAAGTGAAGTTTGTTTATAATCTTTAACATTAACACCATCTACTAATACTTCACCATCAGTAGCATCATAAAATCTTGGTATTAAGTTAATAAGTGAACTTTTTCCACTTCCTGTTGAACCGATGAAAGCTACTGTTTCTCCCTTATTAGCTTTAAAAGAAATATCTCTTAGCAAGTATTCTTCTGCATCTGGATACTTAAAAGAAACATTTTTAAACTCTACCGTACCAGTTTCTTCAGTAGCACCAGTGAAACTTCCATCTTGAATACTTAATTCTGTATCTAAAACTTCATTAATTCTTTTAGCGGAAACACTTGCTCTTGGTAACATCATAAATATCATAGCAAGCATTAAAAATGACATAATAACTTGCATTGAATAACTTGAAAATACTACCATATCAGAAAATAAACTTAACTTATCAGCCATTAAAGCTTTATTAATCAAATCTGCTCCAATAAAGTAAATACTAAGTGTTAAGAAATACATTACTAAATACATAACTGGTTGCATAATAGAAAAAGCCTTTTGATTAAATAATTGCATATTAGTCAATTCATCATTAACATTAGCAAATTTATCTTCTTGATACTTTTCGGCATTAAAAGCTCTAACTACCCTAATACCAGTTAAATTTTCACGTGTTACCCCATTTAATTTATCAGTAAGTTTTTGTACCTTTTTAAATCTTGGCATAACAACTCCTAATAAAATTAAGATAGTAACTAACAAAATAATTACTGCTATTGCTGTAACTGCACTCCAAGTAATGTTTTTATTAAGAATTTTAGTAACTGCCCAAATAGCAGTAATTGGAGCTTTTATTAATAATTGTAACCCCATTGAAATAAACATTTGAATTTGTGTTATATCATTTGTTGTACGTGTAATTAAACTACTAGTAGAAAAGTTTTTAACTTCAGCAATTCCTAAGTTCTCTACTTTATCAAATAACTTTTTTCTAATAGTTTTAGAAAAACTTGCTGATACATTAGAAGCTATATAACCAACTAAAATTGCTGATAATAAACTTCCAAAAGCACAAAGCAACATATAACCACCATTTTGCAAGATGGCACTCATTTTACTTCCTTCTGTTTGTACAAGTTTTGTAATTTCTGACATATAATCAGGTAATTTCAAATCTAACCAAACTTGTACTAAGATAAAGATTAAGGAAATAAAGATTAATAAGTAATCTTTTTTAGTAAAATTTTTAAACAGTTTAAACATTTTTAATCATCCCTTCTTCCAAATATCATAATAAGTCTTATTAGTTCTAATAAAGTTGTCAATATACTAGCAACATAGGTTAAGGCAGCTGCCGTTAACATAACCTTTCCATCAACTAATTCTTTACTAGTAAAGAAATGAGCATAATCAAGTTCTTTTAAAGCTCTTCTACTAGCATCTATTTCTACTGGTAAAGTTATTATTTGAAAGAATAAAATTACCATTTCAAGAATTATTCCTAGCCATACTAAACTAAATGATGAAAATAAACAACCAAAAACAATAGCAAAATAACCAAACTTAGACGAAAAATTAACAACTGGTATTAACTTATTCCTAAATCTTAAGAAAAAGTACCCTTCTTTATCTTGAATAGCATGACCACATTCATGGCATGCTACTGCTACACTAGCAATAGATGCTTCATCATAGTTAGTTTTTGATAATCTGATAACTTTATTAGTAGGATCATAATGATCTGTTAAAAAACCATTAGTCCTCTCTATTTTTATATCAGAAAGACCATTTTTATCAAGTAAATATCTTGCTGCTTCGCGTCCTGTCATTCCTCTTTTATTAGAAATCTTTTCATACTTCTTATAAGATGATGTTACAAAGACTTCTGCTAAAAAGGTAATAACTACTCCAATAATAGTTAAACCATAAAGAATAAAAAAATTATCCATTAACTAATCACCTCGGATAATATTTTACTATATATTTTTTATTATTTAATAATTAAATTATTAAAAATTATTAAGAAAAGAAGAAGTTAATCTTCTCCTACAAATTCTTAGATATACTAAAATCAATATTAAAACCATTATCATTATAACCAGTTATACTTCCTTCATGCATTAAAACAAACTCTTTACAAATAGAAAGACCAAGTCCTGATATTTTTCTTGAATTATCAGTTGTAAAAAGTGGTTCAAATATTTTATCAATTATCTTCTCATCTACCCCTTGACCATTATCTTTAAAGTGGAAAAAGAAGTTATCTTTATCACTAGTTATTTCTATTAATATGCACCCATTTTCATTTAAATAACGCATACTATTAGATATTAAATTAGAAATTATTCGTTTAAACTTCACTATATCTAATTTAATAATTTCCTTTTCAATATTAGTTTTAATCACTAATTCTACACCATTATTCATTAATTCTAATTTATAATCTTTTTCTATTTCTTCTACTAAATCTTTAATTTTAATTGCTGTAAGTTTTAGTTTTTGTCCTTTTTGATTAATTAAATAATCATCAAAAGTTGCTAAGACATTTTTTAAATGAAGGGCTTTCCCATATATCTTCTGATTATATTTTTTTATTTCTTCTTTTGTTAAATTATCTTCTTCTATTAAATCAGAATACCCAATAATAGAAGTTAAAGGAGTTTTTATATCATGTGAGATACTTGCTATTATTCTATTTTGTTCTTTCTTTTCTTCTTCTAAAGAATCAACTAATGCCACAAACTCATTTTGAATTAAAGCAAATTCATTTTCAGTGGGAACTGCTTCTGGTTTCTTTCCAAATTTATAATTTCTTATTGCTTCTATTATTTTATTAACAGGTTTAATTATCTTATCACGAGCAAATAAAAATACTAAAAGCATACAGATAGTAAGTAGAATAGATTGAAGAACTAACAATTCAAGAATTAATCTTAAAATACTCATATTTTTATAAAAATAAGCACTAACTATATAGGGTTCATTATCTATAAAAACCTTTTTGGAAAACAAATATAAATCTTGTTTATCTTTGTTTATTTTTTCTTTTTCAATACTAAAAGTTATTTCTTTCTCTTTTTTTATCTTATCTAGAGCAATTATTAAATCATCAAAGGACTGATAATTATCTTTTATCTCTTTAGTTACTATTTCTTTTTTTAAGTATCTTTTTTTATTAACCATTGGTTCTACATTACATAAAAACCAAAGAGCAAGTGTGAAGATATTAACTGTTGTAATAAATATTAAAGCAATAAGTATTTTTTTACTAATTGATTTCTTTTTCATTTAACTAACTCCTCGCAAACTTATATCCATATCCCCAAATGGTTATTATATATTGGTTAGTTGAATCTAATTTTTCTCTTAAGTTTTTAATATTAACTGCTACTATGCCAATATCACCATAACTACTACCCCAAACTTTTTCAAATATTTGTTCTTTTGATAGAGCAATACCTGCATTTTCCATTAAATAAGTTAATAGTTCAAACTCTCTAGTTGATACTTCTACTCTCTTATTATTCTTATAGACTTCAAAGCTTTCTTTATTGATACTTATCTCTCCAATAGTAATAATATTTTTACTTATTTTATTTCTGGATTGAAGTCTTAGGTGAGATTTTATTTTTAATATTAATTCAGTGTTATCAAATGGTTTAGTAATATAATCATCTCCCCCAATTTCATAACCAACCATTTTATCAACTAATTCTTTTTTAGCTGATAGAAAAACAATAGGACAAGTAACTTTATCTCTTATTTTAATACATAACTCTGTTCCACTAATATTCGGCATCATTATATCAAGAAGTATTAAATCATAATTAGTTTTTCCTTCTTCTATTTTAGTTAGTGCTTCTAAAGAATCATTTATTATTTCTGAATCTATCTTTTCTTTTCTTAATATTAAAGCTACTAACTCTGCTATATCTTTATCATCATCTATTATTAATATTTTCGGCATCTAATCACTTCTTTCTTGCAATTTATTATATCAAATAATAGAATTTTTAAGTTAATTTCTTTGCTTTTTGACTATTTTTTTCATATAATAGTTAGCACAAGGAGAAAAGATAATATGATTAATGAACTAAAAGAAAACAAACACTTAAATAGATTAGAATTTTTAACTTTAACTAAAAATTATTTAACAACTTATCTTGCTTCACTTACTAAGCCTGAGGAAAAAGATAATAGAAAAGTTTTACTATCTTCTTTAAAAGAATATTTACTAATAACTAAAGAAGAAAATTCTTATCTTTCTTATATTATTAATAATTTTGATAATATCAAAGATACTGAAGCATTAGAAAATATAATAATGGAAATTAACTTTTTAAATGAAACCACTTTTAAACATTATAATTCTTTAGGTGAGGAGTATTTAACAGCTTTAGAAGATGGAAGTAGTTATACTTTTCCTGAAAAGAAATTTTCATCTATCACACATGATAAATCAATCGTTCAAGAAGTTGTCGGTCTTACACTTACAAAGGAAGATTTAATTAACTATTATCATCAATATGATGCTATTTATTATTTGATGGATCATTCTAAGACCATTGATGTTGATTTTAAAAAAGGCATTGATTTCTATGGATGTTATCCATATGTAGAAAATGATATTCTAAAGGAAATAAATATCTGTGTACCAAAAATTAAGAATCTTACAACTATGAAAATAAACATACATGAATATAAACATGGTATAGATTTATACCCTTATTTAGGAAAGTCTTATATTGAACAAGATTATGAAGTGCTAGCAAGAAATGAAGAGATTAATTTTCAAAAAACTTTATCATTAAAAAAAGGAAAAGTTAAATAATGCTTTTCCTATTTTTTTACTAAAACTTTTTCTTTTTCTACTGTTTTATAATTAGCAGGGTTATCCAATGTTTCTTTAGATACTATTACTTCTTTATATTTTCCTTTATTAATAACTACATCATCATAAGCCATCCATGTACTTTCTAAAGTTAGACCTGCTAGACCTCTTGCTCCATATTTTAATTCATAAGCCTTATTAGCAATAGCATCTATATAACTATCAGTAGCAGTTAGTTTTACTCCTACTTTTTGAAAATGAGTTTGTTCCTTTTTTAAAGGTGATTCCAAAGACTTAGTATATACATCCTTTAAATCTTCTTTACTTAAATCATTTAAATGAATAATAGTTGGAAATCTTCCCATAAATTCTCTTGGCATACCTACACTATAAAAGTCTTCTATTGAAGGAGTATTATTTTTGCTTTCTTCTTTAGTTTTAAATCCTACTGATTCTTTCCTATTATTAAATTTCTCATAAAGGTCAGCAAATGCTCCTCCTGCTAATACTATCATTTTAGATGTATCAATATTAACACTATTAGCTAGATATGGATGCTGAATATCACTTGTAGCATTATAAGTAGTACCATCTAAAAACTTTAATAATGTATTTAAAACTCCTTGGCCTGCTACATCAGATTTAGAATCTGATCCTTTTTTATCTATTTCATCAAAATAGATTATTGCATGTTCTGTTTTTTCGATATATCTATCACAATTAACATAAAGATCCCATAAATATTCTTCAATATTTTTACCTACATAACCAGGCATAGTTAATTGTGTAGAATCAATTATCATAAATGGCAAATCTAACTGTTCTGCTGCTAAACTTAATAATTTAGTTTTACCAACACCAGTTGCTCCTGTTATTAAAATACCTGGTCTATTCTTCTTTAATTCATCATCTGTATCAGATAATTTTCTAGTAAGTTCTACAAGTAATCTTCTAGTAGGTGCATCTTGTGCTATTAATACTTTCGTTATCTCCTTATATATCTTGTTAATATCTATAATATTATTTGAAGATACAACTTCTTGCTCTGATAATTTTTCATCAATCATTTTAGTTATTTCATCATACTTTTCTCTATCATTATTAATGCTATCTCTTAGAATTTTTAACTGACTAGCTGTATATCTATCATTTTTTACATCTTCTACTAATAAATCAAACTCTTCTTTTTGAGTTAATTTTTTGTTTTCAATTGGTTTAGCATTTTCATAATCTATTCCTTGATTACTAAAATCAACTATAAAGTAAGCTGGTTTTCCATCAACTACACTTACAAAGTAAGCAAAATTACTTATATACTTTCCATAATCATAAATAGCTTCGTATACATCAATATCACCATAACATTCTCTTAATTCTTTCCGTGTAACAATCTTATTATAAGCATACGGTATTTCTGATGTTAACTGACAGGTATCAAGCATAGAACAATATTCTTCTTCATCAGCATCATCAGTGAATATTCCTGTTTTTTCATCATAACTACCCGTGACAGCTCTTAAAGGACTAAAAACAAAAGTATTCTTTCCAATATAATGTCTTGCTAAAATTACTGTAACATAAAAATCTTCTTCCATAACATATCCCCCATTGCATTAAAGAACTACTTTCATAGTAACTCTTATTTCTTATTATAAATAGTTATTAGGTAAATTGCAAAACTTTTCGTAAATATTAATCTTTATTAGCATAAAATAACAATATAGGTAACTACCTACACAAATAAGTATTATCAGAATACCTTATATTAGATAATAGATAAGAGGTGGATAAAATGAATACAAAGGAAAACTGTTGTTTTTCTAAACTATTAAAAGTAATTGATATTTTACAGAAAAACTCTTGTGGAGAACTTTGTAATGAAGAATCATGTACTAGACCATTCTTAGGAGGAAGTCCTACTATCATTTGTTATAATACAAGACCTGTAACTTTTTACACTTGTAATGGTAGTATATTTACAGCAAGTTATCAAGTTGGAGGTAATAATAAAACATCCAGTGTTTTTAGAGTAGAAAGTGTAGATGGCTGTTGTGTAAAATGTAGAATATTAGAGAGTAATCCTGATCAAAGTGATTTAACAAGAAGTTATCTAGCAACTAATCAATTTATAACTATTAATTTAAACTGTATTTGTGTCATTAGCTGTCTTGCTGATATTATCATTGATAGTTTATAAAAGAAAGGAAAGATATTATGTGTTTTAATCAAGACGATTCTAAAAGAACCTGCTTAACAAACATTTTAGATACTATTCTTTGCTTACAGGAAAAGAAAGATTCTTGTTGTGAAGAAGGTGGTTGTGATAAACCATATTTAGGACCTACACCTAATCTTGTTTGTTATAACACTAGACCAATCAATTTCTATAATTGTATGAGTGGAACACTTTGGACTTTTCCTTATACTTTAGGAGAAACAAGTAATACCTCAAGCGTCTTTAGAGTTGAAAATATGGAAGATAATTGTTGCACTTGTAGAGTTCTTGCCCCTAACCCCGTAGTAAATAGTGAAGAACCTTATCTTAGTACTAATTCCTTTTTTACCATTAATCTAGATTGTGTTTCAGCAATAAAATGTTTAGCAGATACTTTTGTAAGTGGAGTTTAAAAAAGGCTTCATCATGATTGATGAAGTTTTTTTATTTCTAGTGATGTAATTGTTGCTATAGGAATAATTTCATTATCTAAAGTTATGATATTACTACCCATCCTAGCAGCTAGAAAAGTATTAATAGTTTTTCCAGCAAAAGAAATAGTAACTGGTATATTAAAAGGATATCCTCTAGTTTTAAAGATTGAATTAATTTTATCTTCAATACTTACTTTATCTATTTTTTCTTCTTCTTTAATAATTGGTTTCTTTATATTAGATGCCTTATAATAACTAATATTATTACTAGAAACATTACTACTTACCTTAAATATTGGTGGTAAATTCTTCATACTTAGCTCCTCCTAATTAATTTTATGTTTTTCTTAATAAAACTTGCTAATATTTGATATAATAATAATGGCTTGTGAGGTGAATGTATGTTTAAAAAAAATAAAATAGATTTTAGTATCTTAGGATTTGTTTTAATGTTCTTTTTAATTAGTGTTATTACTATTAATAGTGCACTTACTTATTTACCAAAAGATGTTGGTAATTTAGCTTTAAAACAAATAATCTGGTATTTAGCTGGTTTTATTTTAATACTTATAATTTTTAAAGTTAAAAATGAATACTTATATAGGAATGCTTGGTTTTTCTATATATTATGTAATTTACTACTATTATGCCTTTTGTTATTTGCACCGGCTATTAATAATAGTAAATGTTGGTTTATTATACCTAAGATTGGTAGTTTTCAGCCTAGTGAATTTACAAAAATAAGTTTAATGTTAGTACTTGGTAGTATGATTAATAATTTTAGATTAGATTATGAAGAACCTAGTATAAAGGAAGAATTTATTTTTTTAATAAAGACCTTTATTGTTGTATTAATTCCTAGTATTTTAACTTTTCTAGAACCTGATACAGGTGCTGTTATTATTTATTTTATAATTTATATTGCTATGTTATTTGCATCAGGTATTAGATTAAGATGGTTTGCTATTATAGGAAGTATTGCTCTTTTAACAGTAGGATTAGTCTTAGGATGTTACTTTATTAGTGAAAAGTTATTTGTATCTATCTTTGGTAATAATTTATACTACCGATTTGAAAGAGTATTTAACTGGAAGAGTGGTAATGGATTACAACTTGAAAATGCTCTTTCTGCTATAGGATCTGCTGGTGTATTTGGACATGGTTATAATAAGACACCTATTTATTTTCCTGAGTCTGGAACAGATTTTATCTTTGCTGTTTTTGCTAGTAATTTTGGACTTTTAGGTTGTTTTTCACTATTATTATTATTAATATTATTTGATGGTAAATTATTCTTAATTGCTATTAAAAAGATACCTTTAACTGATAAATTTGTTTTAGCAGGAATAATTGGAATGCTTATTTTTCAACAAATACAAAATATTGGTATGACTATTGGTCTATTACCAATAACAGGTATTACTCTTCCTTTTATTAGTTATGGAGGAAGTAGTTTATTATCATATATGATTTTAATTGGAATCATTCTAAATATTAAGGAAGAACATTCTAATTATCAATATAGTTATAAGAAAAAAGGATTATTTTGCTAATCCTTTTTTAGTACTTCTTGATAAACTTCTTTTAACTGTTTACCTACTGTTTTAATATCTTTTTCTTTAGCTTTCTTTAAAGCATTATTAGTTAATGATGGTAGTTCTTTTTCTACTATTTTTTTAGTTTTATCTACAAACTCTTCTACATTTTTAGCTTTATAAACATCTACGTCTTCTTTAAACCAATCTTTAAATATCTCTATATCTCTAACTAGTATAGGACACTTCATAGCACATGCTTCAATAATTGGTATTCCTTCTGTTTCTTCTAAGGTTGGAAATAAAAATAAGTCACAACCACCTAAGGCTTCTCTTATATATTTTTGATCAACATGACCAGCAAAAGTTAAGTTAGGAAGTTTTGTTTCTACGGCATGTCTAGCATCAGGAGTTGCTGCTGCTAAAGGACTTGATCCAAACCAAATAAATTTGTAGTCCGGTAATTTTTTAGCTACTTCAACAAAATCAACAATACCCTTTCTTCTACTATATATACCTATTCCTACTATTACTTTATCCGTATCTTTATAATTATATCTTTTTCTAAATGATTCACGATACTTCTTATCTGGTGTAAAGAAATCTAATTCTAAGCCATTAGAAATAGCTACTATTTTTTTACCTTTTAGTCCCTTATAACCTTCAAGTATCTTTTTAGAATAAACAGTTGGTGTAACAATAATATCTCCTAGTTTATAGCATTTTACTATCCACCATTTAAATAATTTACTAGTTAAGTGTCCACCAACAAAACCATCTTTATAATCTTCTTCCGTTGAATGGGCATGATAAACTATTTTTATTCCTTTTCTTTTTAATTTCTTAGCTAGAAAGTAAGACTTTAAGAAGTAAGTATTAATATGTGCTATATCATAATCATTTTCTTTTACATCTCTTGTATAATCAACTTTTGCAAATTGCAAAGCTTTTTCTTGATGAAGAATAGCTTTTCCTAATCCACTTACTCCTATTACTTTTAACCCTTCAGCATACAACAAAACTTTCATAATTTTCTTCCTTTCTTAAGTTGAGTATATCATACTTTTTTTTATAATAATAGAAAAAGTAGAATTTAATCTACTTCTTTTGAAACGTTTTATTAATAGTTTTCTTTCCAACATAGAAATAATCATAAGGACTTCTATTAGTCAAATATTTATTTGCTCTTTTTAGCAATCTATCTTTTTTATCTTGTGATGATTGTTTATCTTTTTCTTTTTCTATTATAGTAGATGCTATATCAAGAACTAATTCATCACCTATAAGAGCTGGATTATTTATTTCTAAAACATGATTAAGTTCATACATATCTCTATCAATATTAATCATAGAATCATTAATTTCATAATCATTCTTTATTGCATTCATTATATTATTATTAAATTTCAAGTATTCTTCCTCATCATAATGAATATCTACTTGACGCATATTTCTTTTAAAAAATGCTTGAAGAGCAGTTAATTCTTCTTCATTTATTTCTTCTATTGGTTTATAAAAAAATTTAGATTTTACTGGTTTTACATAACTTACATTAGCATAATTCTTAATAGTTTTTTTGATTTTACCATTAATTAATTCTGATATTCTTAATCCTAAGAAATTCGGTGCTCCACAAACGTATACTTGTGTATTAGTTTTATTTATTCTATTATTTGTTTGAATATATTTAAGTACAGATTCTAAACCTACTGTATCTCTATTTACTCCATGCATTAGTTGCTGTGTTAATTTACCATTACGTGTTATAGCATCAAGAAATGATCCTGTGCAACCATTATAAATGATAATATTAGCTATATTAGAATTATTATCTAATGCCAAATCTCTTAGTCCTTTATTCATATCAGCTTCTTTTTTAGGATAGTATTCATCAATATTAGCAGGTGTAAGTCCATGAACTACCATACTAGTAGCTGAACCTGAATAATCACTTCTATTCATCTTATACATTTCATTTTCTGTTATGTTTGAAGCTAACCATTCAAATATATGTTCATCGTTATTATTTTGTGCTCTAGCAAAATGATATCTTTCAAGCTCTATATCATATTCTTTCATAATATTTTCAATGCTACCATTTCTTAAAAGTAATGGTTTTACTGTTCTTACCATTGAATATCCAGAAGCGATTGAGTTACCTAAACTAATCAAACGTAAATTAGTTATTGAAGACTTACTAGCTTTTAATATTTGTGCTACTTCTTCATTTAATCTTTTTTGTTTATCAATTATTAGACTTTCCATATTATCCCCCCTAAATGTTCACTAATTATAACATATTTTTATTTTTTTGTCAAAAAGTGTTGACATATCTTATATTTCTATGTTAAACTTAATGTGTTGTTGGGGAATTAGCTCAGCTGGGAGAGCGTCTGCTTTGCACGCAGAAGGTCAGGAGTTCGATCCTCCTATTCTCCACCATAATTAGTAATCACTAACTAGAAATAGTTAGTTTTTTTGTTATGTTATATCTTTTAAATCAAAATCAATTACTTTTTTTAATTCATCTAAAGTAGTCTCTACTTGATAGCCTATTTTTCCTCCACTAAATATTAACTTATCATAATTTTTAGCAGTGTTATCAATAACAGTCTTAAAACTTTTTTTCATTCCTACCGGAGAACATCCACCATGAATATAGCCAGTGAGTGCTAATAGTTCTTTTGATTTTACCATTTCTATATTTTTTTCATTAACAGCTTTACTAGCTTTTTTTAAATTTAGTTCTTTATTTACTGGTACTAAAAAAACATAATGATTATTTGTTTTACCTATGGTAACTAAAGTTTTAAAAGTAAGATTTGGATCTTCATTTAGAGCTTTAGCTACTTCCATTCCACTAATAGCACCAGTTTCTAAATAGTTATAACTTTTATATTTAACTTTCTTTTGTTCTAATATACGCATTACATTTGTTTTTTCATCTTTTATTTTCATTTAGTTCACCTTTTTTCTACAATAAAAGAGCCTAAAAAGACTCTTAGTATCAATATATTGGGGCGGCGTATGAGGATCGAACTCATGCATACTGGTGCCACAAACCAGCGTGTTAACCACTTCACCAACGCCGCCATCTCTAACAACAAGTTTATTTTACCAAAATTAGACACATCTTGCAACCTTTTTTTCATATTTTTTAATTTCTTTTTATAAATTAGCACTCTTTATTGACAAGTGCCAAAGAAAGTGGTATAACATAATTGTGAAAGGAAAGTGATAATTATGTTACCAAGAAGATTTTATTTTGATAACGCATTAGATGATTTATTTGAAGATGAAGGAGCTAAGATGAAGTGTGATATCTATGAAAAAGATAATACTTATCATGTAGATATGGATTTACCAGGTTTCAAGAAAGAAGAAATAAAAGTTGAATGCAACAAAGGAAACTTAATCGTTAGTGCTGAGAAAAAGCATGAAGAAGAAGAAAAAGATAAGAGCAAAAAATATCTTCGCCGTGAAAGAGTTTATGGAAAATACTCTCGTAGTTTCTATCTAGGAGATGTAGATGAAGACAATATTGAAGCATCTTATAATAATGGTACTTTACATATTGCTGTTCCAAAAATTGATGAAAATAAAAATAAAAAACTTATTGATATTAAATAGTAAAAAGGAACCAACAAGGTTCCTTTTTTATATAATTTCTTGATCTTCAATAATAGTTCGCATTTGATTATTCATATCAACCATTTTATGATCTAAGTTATTTATATCAAGAGCACACTTATACATATTCTCTTGGATATCTTTAGGAATATCACCTTCAAACTTATATCTTATCTTATGATCTAAACTAGCCCAAAAATCCATAGCAACCGTTCTAATTTGAATTTCTGCT
Source organism: bacterium (assembly GCA_014846175.1). Classification (GTDB taxonomy): domain Bacteria; phylum Bacillota_I; class Bacilli_A; order RF39; family UBA660; genus Onthousia. The sequence continues at coordinate 34,172 of RKAV01000041.1, forward strand.
TCTACCATTTCTACCCCATCTATTAAATAAACAGGAACATAAACAAGTAAATGATAACTTGAATAACCACTATCTTTAGGAGTTGAAATATAATCCTTTTTAGTATGAACTGTTATTTGATCACTATCTTCAAGTAATTTTACTATTGTATAAACATCTGATAAAAAAGAACAAACTATTCTTACTCCAACTGCATCATGAATATGATCTTCAATATTAGAAACAGTTACTTCATAATCCCTACTTTTAAGTTTATTTACAATACTATCATAACTTTTAATTCTACTTTTCACATGTTCAACTGGATTATAATGATTTTTAAATTCAAAATCTTGTAATAAAATAGCTATTTGTGTTTCTAGTGTTTTTAAAGCAGCGTTATACTTAAGTAATAATTCCTCATAGTCTTCTGTTAATTCTTCCAAAAAATTCCCTCCTAGCAAAAAATAGACTTAAGATTCGTCCAAGTCCAACATATCTATTTCTTCTACTACTGCTAATTGTTGTTCAACAATAATCTTTAATTTTCTTTTAAATATTTTAATATTTTTTTCTAACACATCAGCTTGCTGTTCAATTTTTTCTGATCTAATAAGAGCATCATTAACTATTCTAGAAGCATTATTTTTAGCATCACTAATTATTACATTAGCTTCTCCTCTAGCAAGACGTTTAATATTATCACTAGTTCTAAAAGCATTAACTAAAGATTTATCAATATTTTCTTCTAAACCTTTATAGCTTTCTAGTTGTTCTTTTAACTTTTTAATCTCATCTTTTTGTTCCTGACACTTATTAACAATGCCTTCCGTTTCTTTAACGACATTTTCAATAAAAGCATTTACTTCACTTTTATTGTAACCATTAGCCTCATAATGAAACTTATCCATCACATAGCCCCCTTTTGGGTTAGTTATTACCAGTCAAACTCATCATCATCGTCTTGTTTTGTCTTTTTGCCTGGTTTTGCTGGTACATCATCAGAAATTTTTCCCTCAACATTTACATTATTTGGTGTACATAAAAAGATTCCTCCACCTAACTTTTGTAAATCTCCACCAATAGCATAAAGAGTCCCTGATAGAAAATCTACTATTCTTTTTCCTTGATCTGGAGTTACTCTTTTTAAGTTAACTACTACTGCATTTCTATCTTTTAAGTGGTCTGCTATTTGTTGTGATTCTGAATAAGCACGTGGCTCAAGTAACATCATCTTACTACCAGCTACACCATTTTCGTCTTCATATTCTTCTCTTGACACTTTGTAATACTCCTCCTCTTTTACTTCTTCATTTACTGTTGTATCGTCTTGTCCCATTAATTTTTTTAATTTATCGTTGAAAGCCATATTGCTTAACCTCCTACCTAACTACTATTAATAATAACATATTTTTCTAAAAAGGAAAAGACTTTTTTAAACCTCCTAGATAATCTAGACACTTTTATTGTATAATTAGTCTAGAAAGGTGGTTTATAATGAATATCTTTAACTATTTAGAATATAATTCTTTAATTATTTTATCTTTCTTTTTTATCTCCTTAGCAACACTTATACTAAATATATTAACTAAAGGAAAAAGTAATGATTTGTTTTTTTCAACTTACCGTAGTAGTTTATTAAATCCACTTACTTATATAAGATTAGTTACACATATTTTTGGTCATGCTAATTGGAGCCATTTTACTCATAATTTTCTTTATATCTTATTAATTGGCCCAATGATAGAAGAAAAGTATGGTAGTATTAATCTTTTAATAATGATTTTAATAACTGCTATTATTATTGGAATATTTAATTCTATTTTTACAAAGAATAAAATACTAGGAGCTAGTGGTATAACTTTTATGTTAATTGTTTTATCATCATTTGTTAATTTTTCCACTAATAAGATACCATTAACTTTTATTCTTATTATACTTTTTTATATAGTTGATGAAGTGAAACTATTAGGTCAAAAGGATTCTATAAGTCATGGAAGTCATTTCCTTGGAGCTTTATGTGGTTTTATTTTTTCTTACATTATATTTCCCTCTTGATACCAAACACTACTAACATCAACGTTATTAGATAATGGTTCTGGATTTGCTTTTTGAAAATACATACTAACAGGTACTTTAAAAGCATTTCCAAAAGCTATACAGTTACCTGGTTTTAAGTTTTTAAGTTCTTCTACCATTTCTATAGATACATTTGGAACCATTTCTTTTATATATTGTAAATCTTTGGGATGAAGGGTTCTTAAAACTATAAAGTTAGAACACTGAGAAATAGCAGTATCAGAAAGTTCACTAGGTCTTTGCGTAATAAGTCCTAGTAATGTTCCATACTTTCTTCCCTCTTTAGTAATTCTATCAAAAATGTTATAACCAAGTATTTCCGTATCTGTATCTTTTTGTACATATCTATGTGCTTCTTCAATAATAATATGAAAAGGCATACTACCACGATTTGGATTTTCTACTGTATAATCAAAGATTAATTTAGATAAAACTTTAGTAATTACTTTAGCAAGTCGATCATCTATATAACTAATATTAAAATTTGCTATTTGACAGTGATTACCATTTATATCCGTAAATAAATCACTTATATAAGTTGCTCTATCTATGTAAGATTTAGAATCAAAGAAGACATGATTAGGACTATTTACTAAGCTATGAAGTCTAACACTTAAAACATTAGCATAGTCATAAACTTTATCGCTTTTTAAAACGCCTTCACTAATTAAAGCAAAATCCATAGCTGTTTCTAAGTCTTTTAATGTATAAGCAATAAATTTATCTGTCTTAGGAATCTCTTCTTTATCTTCCATAATAAATTGTTTTAAAAAGTTTACTACTAATTCCATTTCTACTAGTTTGCCCATCTTATCAATATAAAGACATTGTTTTAAAGTTCTAGTATATCCTGGTTGTACTATTAAACTTTCAAGTGACAAGTCTTTTGTATTAAATTTAGTAAGAATAGCAATTACTTGATCTCTTATCTTAGTAGATTGTGCCCCACTTAAAAGTATATCTTCTGTAGCTCTTGCAATTATATCATTCTTATACTTTAAGACCATTTCATTTTCTCCTGTTAAAATAGGAACTAAGGTTAAAGCTTTCTCAATAATTGGTAACTGATTAGTAGATGTTGCATCTAAAAGTAAAGCAATATCATCAACTCCTAATAACCATAATGGTATATTTATAAAATCACTATTAGCATCACTAACTTGGGTATTAGTGGTATATGTCTTATAGTGCATATTAGGATTAACTTGATCTATATCTTTTAAAGCTCTTGTATATTCACCATAAGCATCAAACATAACAACATGAGCACCTACTGGGCTTGCTGTTTGACTAGCAAAAACATTTTGAAAAATTCTACTTACAGTAAAACTTTTTCCTGCTCCACTATTACCTAAAATAGCAAAATGATTACTAAAGAAAGAATTAATATTAACATGAATTGGATAATTTTGATATATAGTTGAATAACCAAAAAGCACTTCACCTTTATCTGGTGTTTGTTTTCCTAAAATAAGTGCTAACTCTTCCATATTAACTATTCTAACACTAGATCTAAAAGATGGTTTACTACTAACCCCTGGAATAAAAGTATTATTTTTTATTTCTCCTACAATATTAGATTTCATAACTATTTTCGTAGTACTTACTATTTGTCCTACTATCTTATTATTTTCATCTTCAAATATTACATGTAAATCAACTAAATTTGTTTGTTTAGCCAAATCAATAGTTAAATTAACAAAGACATTGTTATCAACTATTTCTTTAATATCACCTAACATTTAATCACCCTCTACTCTTATTGTTATAATAATTGTAGCAAATTTCTAACTAAAAAACAATTAGTTTACCTTTTCTTTATAATAATTTAAAGTTTCAATAGTATTAGGATGAATATACTTACCTTCACTAGTTAGTTTTTTTATTTTTGTTTCTAAACAAAGAATAACAGCTTTATCTAAATCTTGATAAGCAATATTTCTCTCTGCTTCTATACCTTGATAGTTCTTTCCTGGTTCTATCTTATCAGCTAAATAAATAATTTTTTCTAAATTACTCATATTAGGTCTACCTGCAGTATGATAATAAATAGCATTAACCATATCTTTATTAAAATGATACTTTTCTTTAGTTAATATAGCTCCTATTACACCATGAATAAACTTTTTATTATTAGAATTTAACCATTCTCTATCTAAGTTATGTTCTTTTATAAATAATTCATTTTCTTTAGTTGTAAACTCCTTTGCTATATCATGTGTAAGCCCTGCTAAATAGGCTTCTTCCTCATTTATTTTATAATGTTTAGCTAAATCTTTAGCTACTTCTGCTACTCTTAATGAATGATTATAACGATATTCACTAAGTAATGTTTTTAAATCTTTTTTTATTTCTTCTATCATAACAATCCCTTAATTATTATGACATAATTTCTCCTTTTGGTAAAGTAATATTTACTAAAGTCCACTCTCCTTCCTTAGAGGTATAAGTAATATTCCCATTATGTAATTTAACTATTTCTTTAGATAAACAAGTTCCAAGGCCTGTTCCTTTCTCTTTAGTTGTAAAAAACATTTGACCAATTTTATCAAGTTGTTCTTGACTCATTCCTTTACCATTATCTCTTATTTTTATTGATATATCATGTCCTAAATCTTTTACCGTAACTTCAATTTTATTTTGTTCTTTATTACTATCTTTCGCTTCAAGGGCATTTTTTAGTATATTTATAAGGACTTGTTTTAAACGATTATAATCTGCTTCCATATATAATTCTTCATAAGGAATATTATAATTAACAACTATTCTTCTATCATAAAATAAGGGCTTTAAAGCTTGATCTAATTCTTCTAAAAGCATTACTAAATCTATCTCTTCTTTTTCTATTTTAATCTTAGTATAATCTAAAAAATCATCCATCAATATTAATGTTCTATTTATTTCTCCTTTAATAATAGGAATATATTTAATACATTTCTTTTTATCATTGACATCTAACATATCAAGATACCCTTTACATACAGCGATTGGATTTTTAATTTCATGTGTTACTTTAAATAGCGATGCTCTTAATTCCTTTTCTTTTTCTACTGCATAAAGGCTGTTATTAAAATCTACAATTTTCTCACCCTTGTTTAAAAAATAAAGAATAATAAAACTTGCTACATAAATAACAATAATAAGAAAGATTATATAAGTAATATTATCATAGTAGTTTCTAGTAGGTGATATGAAGAAAAAGACTTTTATAGTTAAAAAGAAACTGTTAATAACAATAAAACCATGTATTAAATTGAGGAAAGAAAACTTATTTTTCTTAAGATAAAAGTAATAGATGAAATAAATAATATATTCTATTATTAATAGTGTTGGTGTAATAAAGAGGAATAATGTTTGGTAATATATTAAAACAATAGAAATAAATATACTTAACTCTGTTTTCTTTTTAGAAAATGCTAGTAGTAATGGTATATCAAAAAGCATAGTTGGATAATGATGATGTAATGGTAGTCCATAACGAAGTATAAAGTATAAGGAAGATGTAATTGCTATTTCAAAAGCGATAGTATTTTCTTCTTGTTGAATATTCTTACGATATGTTATGTAAATAAGATATAAGGAAATGGGAAATAATAAATATATACAATTATTCAAGATTATTTCAAAATACGACATAAGAACCTCCTTAATAGAATTATATGTATCTTGTTTGTCGAATTTTGTCGAAATATGAAGAAAAGTAAGAGAACTTTCCCTTACTTTGCTAATAAGTCACAAATTAGATTACTTAATTCAGTTGGATTATCTACTGATAGTCCTTCTATTAGTCTTGCTTCTTGATATAGTACTTTACTATATTTATCTAAAGTATCAAAGTCTTTATTGTTATATAACTCTTCCATTTTCTTAGTAATTGGATGATTCATATTAATTTCCATTACTGTTTCTGCTTTAACATTTTGATTATTTGGCATAGATTGTAAGACTTTCTCCATCTCTGTTGATACTTCACCTTTAGTCTTTAAACATACTGGGTGATTTTTTAAATGATTAGTAAAGGTTACATCTACTACAGAATCTGTTAGAGTCTCTTTCATCTTTCCTAACATATCTTTATAAGAAGTATTAGCTTCTTCTAGTTCCTTCTTCTCTTCTTCAGTAGAAAGGTCTAGTTTTTCATCTGCTACATTCATAAAAGTTTTATCTGCATACATATTTAATGTTTTAATAGTAAACTCATCTAAATATTCGGTTAAGTATAATACTTCATAACCTTTTTCTTTAACAGCATCTACTTGTGGAAGCATCTCACATTTCTCTAAGCTTTCTGAACAAGCATAATAAATGTTTTTCTGATCACTTTTCATTCTACTAACATATTCTTTTAAGGTTGTATATTTCTTATCATTTGATGAATTAAATAGTAATAAGTCTTGTAGTAAATCTTTTTTCATACCATAAGTAGAATAAATTCCATACTTTAATTGCATACCAAAGTCTTTATAGAATTTCTCATAGTTTTCTCTATCTTTTGTAAGCATAGTCTCTAATTCTTTTTTGATTTTTGACTCTAAACTCTTTTCAATAGCTTGAATTTGATAGTTTTCTTGTAAAGTTTCTCTTGAGATATTTAATGATATATCTTCACTATCAACTAATCCTTTAACGAAACTAAAGTAGTCTGGTAATAAATCACTACACTTATCCATAATTAGAACCCCTTTAGAATATAGTTGTAGTCCTTTTTCATAGTCTTTTGAATAGTAATTATATGGAGCATGAGAAGGGATAAATAATAAAGTTTGATAACTAGTTCTTCCTTCTACTTCACTACGAATTACTTTTAATGGTTTTTCATAATCATAGAATTTATCAGTATAAAAGTCTTGATAATCTTCATCAGTTACTTCACTCTTTGGCTTTTTCCAAATAGGTGTCATACTGTTTAATGTCTTATCAGTACTTACTGTCTCTTCTTTATCGTCTTCGCCTTTCTTAGTTTCTTCTACCATCATCTTAACTGGGTATGGTATATAGTCAGAATACTTTTTAATTAATCTTTCAAGTGTATATGTTTCTAAGAAATCACTATACTTATTATCTTCTGTATCTTCCTTTAAGTATAAAGTAATCTCAGTACCAGTATCTTTTTTATCTGACTTACTAATAGTATAACCACTAGCTCCTTCACTTTCCCAAGTATTAGCCTCACTATCACTATCTAATGGTTTACTATTTACTACTACTTTATCGCTTACCATAAAGGCAGAATAAAATCCTACTCCGAACTGTCCAATTATTGATAAGTTTTTTTCATCTTTCATATTTTCTTTGAATAGTTCAGAACCACTCTTAGCGATTGTACCTAAGTTATTTTCTAACTCTTCACTAGTCATACCAATACCATTATCTTTAATAGTTAAAGTCCTATTTTCTTTATCTGGTATTAATCTAATCTCTAAGTCTTCTTTCTTTATTTTAATTTTTGTATCTGTTAGTGACTTATAATATAATTTATCAAGTGCATCACTAGCATTAGAGATTAACTCTCTTAAAAATATTTCTTGATTTGTATAGATGGAATGAATCATCATATCTAATAGTTTTTTTGATTCTGCTTTAAATTGTTTTTTCATATATAACGTCCTCCTTGTTAGTTCTTCCTAACAATTAGTAGAATATCACTAGAATTAGCAATTGTCAATATAGAGTGCTAATTATTTTTATTTAATATTATAATAGTAAAAGATAGGTAAAAGTTTGCCTATCTTTAAGTCATAATTAAATCTTATAATACATTTGATTTTTACTATTTGGTTTATCAGGAATTGTTAATTTTATTAAGTTTCTCTCTATAGCAGGATGTAGATATTTATTTCTTAATGTATCTTTTGATTTAATATTTAATTTAGTCATTATTAAATTAGCAGTTAGAGGTACGTTTCGTTCCATAATATTTAATAATTTATTTATATTAATTTCTTCTTCACCAATGGGAATGCTAGGTACACTAAGAGCTTCATCTAATGTTTCATCAATCATTTTAAGCATAAATTCAATAAATTCAGTGGAATCTCCTTTATTATTGCAATTAGCAATAACTTTATAATAATCAGATTGAAATTTATGTATTTGAGACTCTATTGGTAAATATTCAAATATTTCTTTCCAATTATATAGTAATATATTTTGCCATAATCTAGCAGTTCTTCCATTTCCGTCACTAAAAGGATGAATGAAAACAAACTCATAATGAAATATACTTGAAAGTATTAATGGATGTACTTTTTCTTTATTATCTCTCATCCAAGTAAATAACTGATTTATTAAATCACTAACTCTTTCTGGTGGTGGACACATGAAAATACACTTATCCCCATCAAAGACACCCTCATTACCTCTTCTAAATTCACCTGATTCATCTACCGTTAGAAAAGTCATAACACCATGTATTCTTTTTAAGTCTTCTATAGAGTATGGATTTATTAAAGAAAGCATTTCATATGCCTTATAAGCATTTTTTACCTCTTGGATATCCTTTTGTGGTCCTATAACTAGTTTACCATCTATTACATCCTTTACCTGTTCTAACGTTAAATTGTTATTTTCTATTGCTAAGGATGAATGTATAGAGTTAATCTTTGTTTGTTTTCTTAAATACGGCTTTTTATTTAAATTAGAGTAATTATCTAATTTAGAGATTTTTAAAGAAATGTTTGATACTCTTGTTAGCATCTCTTGTGTAATAGAAAAAGGTGGAACATAGTTTTCCATTAATTATCACCTCACTAATATCATATATATTATATCATATTCTAAGAAATTCAGCAATTCAACTTACCTAAATCTTGCATAAATCTTACCTAAAAAGAAAAAGCAAGAACTTAATTAATTGCTTTTCCATTTACATATAGTTTATAATCATTAAAATCTATATTACTATAAGATGTATCACTATCATCTAAACTTGAGACATAACTATCACCTGTTAATTTAATCTTAGAAGTTTTATCTAGTACTAATTTTATAGATTTAGCTTTATTATTATTATTAATAGTACATTAAAAAAGAAAGATTTATTTATTTTTATCTTTCTTATCATAATCTTCTAAAAAGCTTTTATATACCCCATTAGTTTTAGTTCCTAAAACACAATCTAAATTTACATTATCTAAGCTCTTGAAGATGTTATAATCAGCATTTTTATTAATCTTTCTTAGATTCTTAATTAGTTCTTTCATTTCTTTTCGTTTACTAGTTCCATCATTTATTAAGGAACAACCTTCTGTGAAACGGCAAGCACAATTAATAAATGTTAATTCATTGTTATTACGCCAAGAGATAATTGATTCTTCTTTTACTAAATATAATGGCCTAATAAGTTCAATACCTTCAAAGTTATCACTATGAAGTTTAGGCATCATAGTCTTTATTTCTGAACCATATAGCATTGATAAAAGGGTTGTTTCAATTACATCATCAAAGTGATGACCTAGAGCTATTTTATTACATCCTAGCTCTTTTGCTTTACTATATAAGAAACCTCTTCGCATTCTAGCACACATATAACAAGGACTAGAATCTATTTGACTTACTACATCAAAGATATCACTTTCAAATATCTCAATAGGAATATTTAGTATTTTAGCATTATCTTCTATCATAGCTCGATTATACTCGTTATACCCTGGATCCATTACTACATATCTAGCGGTAAACTTAACTTTGCCATGACGAATTAATTCCTGTATACATTTAGCTAGTAGGAATGAATCTTTTCCTCCTGATATACAAACCATTACATTATCATTTTCTTTGATTAATTCATATTCACTAACTGCTTTTATAAATTTAGAAAATATATCTTTACGATATTTCTTTATAATACTTCTCTCTATTTCTTTATACTTCTCCATGATAAATCTCCTTATATATTAAATCAAATACTTTCAAAAACTCTTCTACTTCTTCCTTGGTAGTCTTATATGATAAACTTACTCTAATTGATGATGATGCTTTTTGTTTATCTTTAGTTAAGGCATATACTAGTTTAGATGGTGTTGTGATGGGACAACATGAAGTTTTAGCTGAAAGAATGATATTATGCTCTTCAAACTTATCTAAGATAGTAAGAGATTTTTCTCCTATAAGACTAAAGTTTATGATGGATGGTAATGAATTTTCTCTACTGTTGATAGAAACGTTTTTATATTCACTTAGATGTGATTTAATCATATCACCTAATTCTTTTAGATAGTTATATCTTGCTTCTTGATTAGTAAGTGCTATCTCTAAAGCTTTTTCTAAGGCTAAGACATTGGCAAGTGATGGAGTTCCAGCTCGATAAATGGTTGTAGATTTACCTCCTTCTATTAATGGAGTTAGTCTAACATTTTTCTTTTTTACTAAGATACCAAAGTTATCTAAGCCATGAAACTTATGAGGATTTATAGTGATAAGGTCTACATTACTATAATCGATTGTTACCTTTCCAATAGACTGAGTAGCATCAGTATGAAAGTGACAGTTAGGATAGTCTTTTAAAATAGATGCTATTTCTTCTACCGGCTGTCTAAGGGCTAGTTCACTATCTACTGAGGTAACACTTACTAAAATAGTATCATCTCTTAACATATTCTTTAAAGATTCTATATCTACTATACCTTTATCAGTTACAGGAATAACTTCAACTTCAAAACCAAGACGCTCTAAACTAACTACTGAGCTAGTAATAGAATTATGTTCTAAGCTGCTAATCAAGATATGTTTACCATAGTTTTTATAACTAAGACATAGTCCTTTAATTGCTAAGTTATTAGATTCAGTTGCACCTGAGGTATAAATAATCTCATCTTTTAACACTTTAAGCATATTAGTAATTCTTAAAGTACTATCACTTATCATTTTATTTTCTTCTCTTCCTAGTTTATGAATTGAATTTGGATTAGCATAATACTTTTTAGTAGTATTATAAAAGATATCTAATACTTCATCTTCTACAAAACTAGCTGCTACATTATCTAAATAAATCAAGTATACCATCCCTTTCTTAAAGTCTATCTTATTATAAAGAGATTAATTTTCACTGTCAACATTGTTTTCTTCATCTTTTTTATTCTGCTCTTCTGCAAATAGTTTAGCCATTGTTTCACTATTTCTTGTTAATCTTTTTATAGTTAACTCTTCTGCTTTATTATTAGCAAGTCTTAAGTTTCTATCACTAGAGATTAGGGCATCTTTTGTCTTTTGTAAATGGTCAATTGTTTTATCTATTTCTTCTATTGCTTTACTAAACTTTTCAGATGCTATTCGATAGTTCTTAGCAAATCCACTTTTGAAAGCATTCATATTCTCTTCAAAGTGAGATATATCAATATTTTGATTTTGTAGAACAAGCATTTCCTTTTTATATTCTAAAGCATTAAGAGCAGCTCCTCTAATTAAGGTTATTAAAGGAATAAAAAACTGTGGTCTAATAACATACATCTTAGGATAACGATAAGAAACATCTACTATGCCCATATTATAATAATCATTATCAATTTCAAGTAAGGAAACAAGTACAGCGTATTCACATTTTTTCTCTTTCCTATCTTTATCTAGTTCTTTAAAGAAGTCTTCATTTTTATGTTTAGTAGCTGTCATATCTGCTTCATTTTTCATCTCAAACATGATAGATACAATCTCTGTTTTCTCATCATCATAGTCTCTAAAGATAAAGTCACCTTTAGAGCCTGTTCTTGCATCATTATCTTTTTCAAAGTAAGCATTAGGAAATAATGGTCTTAAGGTATTAAACTCATTATTACAATGTACTTCTAGACTTTCTCCTATCATCTTAGTTGATTGTCTTGCTTTCATATCTTTATAATAAGCAATCATTTCATCTTTATCTTTTAGTTTATTTTCATACACATCTTTGATATTTTTTTCTTTTAAGGCATACTCTTTACTATCTAATTCTAGCTGACTTTTCAAACTAGAAATATTCTTATCTTTTTCATTTTCTAGTTCTTTAATTTTAATATTTAGCTTTGCTATTTCTTCTTTATATTCATTAGCTGTTTTAATCTTAGTATTTTCAATCAAACTATCTTCTAGTTGTTTTTTACTTTTTAATTCTTCATTTAGTTTTGTTATCTCTAAATCTTTTTCTTTTAGCATCGTACTTAATTTCTTTTCAAGTTCATTCTCAGCTAGTTTTATTGCTTGGTTCTTATCTTTTTCATATTGTTCTTGTCTTGTTGCTATCTCATTTTTAAATTCACTATCTCTTACTTGTTTTACGATAGAGTCATATTGTTTCTCATCAATTTTAAAAACTGTTCCACAATTAGGACATTTTATTTCATTCATAGTTTTACACCTTTCTATTTAGTTTTTTCTTTAAGATCTTTAAACTTAGATTTAAAAGTATCTATATAATCTTTACTAATAATAATTTTATTATCTTCATTAGCTTTTACTGTTAGATATTTATTTCTTTACTTTCTTAGTTTTAGTACTACAACCATTAACAGTTAAAACTATGATTAAGATAAGAATAAGCTAACTAATTTTCTTCATTACTTACTCCTTCATATTTATATCCTAAAGAGTTGATAGTACTTTCTACCACTTTGATATTTAACTCTTTATCACTTAAAATGGTAACACTATTATTATTAAGATTTACTTTTACTTTTCTTATATCATCTAAACTTTCTAGAGCTTTAGTTACTTTATCAGCACAGTGGTTACAACTCATTCCTTCTACTTTAATTATAGTTTTAATCTTCTTATTAAACATTTCTTATTTCCCTTCTAATTTTATTTTTCTAAGTCTTAGAGCATTGATTACAACTGTTAAACTACTTAAAGTCATAGCAAAAGAAGCAATCATTGGATTCATTATAATATTAAATTTAGCAAATAGTCCTATAGCAATTGGTATCATTAAGATATTGTAAAAGAAGGAAAAGAAAAGGTTTTGTTTTATATTTCTAATAGTTTTCTTACTTATGATAAATAGATTAAGAATACTTTCTAAATTATCATTCATTAAGATAATATCACTAGAATTATTAGCTATATCAGTACCACTTGCAATTGCTACACCAATAGTAGCAGTAGCAAGACTTGGGGCATCATTTATCCCATCTCCTACCATCATTACTTTTCTATTTTCTTTTAATAATTCTTTTATAATTGTTGTTTTCTCTTTAGGAAGAAGTGATGCTTTTACTTCATCAAGTGCTAAATCTTTACTAATAATATTAGCTGTTTCTTTATTATCACCAGTTAACATTAAAACTTTTTTATTACTTTTCTTTAACTTTTTAATAACTTCTCTAGCATTACTTCTTAGCGTATCTTTAACACCTATTAAAGCGATTACTTTTCTTTCTTCTACTACATAGATTACACTATTACCCTCTCTTACTAGTCTATTAAAGTCTAGTGAATGAATATCATAAATCATTAATTGGTCTACTAACTTATCATTTCCTAGATAGTATTTCTTATCATTAATAGTACCACTTACTCCTAGTCCTGCTATATTATTAAATTTAGTTACAGTAAGATCTGATTTACCCTTAAAAGCTTTAGCGATAGGATGCGTTGATTTATTCTCTAAACTTGTTACTAATTCTAATATTTTCTTATCAGGATAATCACTATAATTATAAATAGTTGATACTTGTAAATTACCATAAGTTAGAGTACCTGTTTTATCAAAGACAATAGTATCAATACTGTTAAGTAATTCTAATGATTCACTATTTTTTATTAATAAACCTTTCTTAGCACAGAATCCTTCAGTAACAATAACAGCTAAAGGGGTGGCAAGACCAAGAGAACAAGGACATGCTACTACTAAGACAGTTACAAATCTAGTTAAAGCTATATCTAAATTATTTGTTAATAGATTAAAAATTAAGGTTAGAAAAGCGATAAGCAGAATACTTGGTACAAAGATAGAACTTACTTTATCTGCTACTTTAGCAATAGCTGGTTTAGTATTAGTAGCTTCTACTACTAGTCTTACTATTTCGGAGATAGTTGAATCTTTACCAATATTAATTGCTTCATAGGTTATATAACCATTAGTATTAATACTACCTGCTATTACTTTATCACCTATTTTTTTCTTGATTAGTTTACTCTCTCCAGTTATAAAAGCTTCATCAAAGTAAGCACTTCCACTGATAATATTACCATCAACTGCTATTTTTTCACCTGGTTTACAAATTAAAGTGTCGTGTTTTTTAACTTCATCAATACTAATTTCTTTTTCCCCTTCTGTAGTTTTCAATAAAGCTTTAGTTGGAGTCACTTGAACTAGTTCTTTAATAGCTTCCCTCGTTTTAGATTTACTCTTAGTATCAATAAATCTTCCTAGTTTGACAAAGTAGATAACAATACAAAATGATTCATAGTAAAGACTTTCTACATAACTTGTTTGTCCTTTAATTATCATAATGGTATTAAAGATACTATAAATAAGACTTGCTAAAACACCAATAGAAACTAAAGTATCCATATTAGGTGATTTATGAACAAGATTTAAATAACCACTTTTTAGAATATCTTTTCCATAGTAAAGATAAGGAAGAGATAGTATTAGTAAAGTAATAGCATAATTAACAGGATACTTTTCCATATTAAGAAGTGGTATAATAGAAAGACCTACCATGTGTGACATAGAAATATAAAGTATTAAAATAGAAAGGATAGTATAAAAGACAAATAATCTTTTATTAAGTTTCTCTTTCTTAAAGACCTTTTCTTCTGAATAAATGCCAAGACTTTTATACCCTGCTTCTTCAATAAATCTTTCTAAATCGTTTAAAGATAGTGTTTCATCATACATAATAGTAGCAGTTGCTAAGACAAGATTAACTGAAGCATCTACTACTCCTTTTTGTTTATTTAAATACTTTTCTAATGCCGATGAACAAGCGCTACAACTCATTCCTTCAATACTTAAAATTACTTTCATAATTAGCTTTTCCTTTCAATTTTTATTATCTATTTCTTATATAATATTAAGTCTACGAATAATAAGGTTCTTTTTATATATTTTACTTTGATACTACTCCCCACGTCTTATGGATATCTCTATTCCATCTTTACTACCCAATTATAGGGGGCGAGGATATTTATGTCAATAGTAAGAAAGAAAAAGGCCATATTAATGACCTAATCTGTTTCATCAAATAACTTTTTATTTTCGTAATTAGTTATAATTACTTCTTCTACTTTTCCCCTTTTTTTCCCGTTAGCATTAATATTTCTTTTAGCTTCTATTATATGGATATTGTAGTCTTTATATAAATCTTTTATTAGTGGTGTATTATAATTAGATAGCATTACATAACACCCTCTATCAGCTAGTTCTTTATATACTTTAGCAAGTCTAATTTGTTCATCTTTACCAAAGCCATTTTCTGTATAACTAGTAAATATTTGTTTTTCTGAATCATAAGGTGGATCAAAGTAGATGAAGTCATTCTTATTAGCAGTTTTAACTGCTTCTTCAAAATCTGTATTTAATATGGTTATATCATTAAAGTTTAAATATGAATGAATAATACCAAGATTTTGTCCTTCATAAGTATTTACTTTTATTTTTTTACCAAATGGTACATTAAATTCATTCTTACTATTAACTCTATATAAACCGTTGAAACAAGCTTTATTTAGATAAATTGTTCTAGCCGCTCTTTTATAATCAGCCATTCGTTTAAATTTAGCTTTATCCCTATCTTTATTTCGTATCTCATAATAATAATCTTCACTATGATTTGTCTCATGATGATTTAATTCATTACACATCTTAGTAAACTTTGTTTCATCTTTTATACAGTTAAAGATATTCATTAATTCTTCATTATAATCATTTATCACTGCTTTTCTTGGTGATAACTCAAATAATAAAGCTCCTCCACCAACAAATGGCTCATAGTATGTATTATATTCATCAGGGGCATATAGTTTTAGTTTATCAATTACTTGTCTTTTACCACCAGCCCACTTTACAAATGGTTTTCCTTTTATCATGTATTTGCCTCCTAGTTAAGTTTCATATCAATTATTGTATCAAAAATATTACTAATTGTCAGTACTAACAATTAGTAAATATGATAATTCATAATGATACAGTAAATTTTCAAATTGATGACTACTAATGCATTATATTGTTTACTATTTACTTGCTAAAAAACATATCTAATTTATAGCATTAGTATTTTTCTGTAATTTTTTTTCTAATACTTTTGGTTGTTCCTCTTTATTTAACAATGTCATATAACTATTAAACTCTTCTATTGCTCTATAATCATTTTTTAAGCATTCGCCAATTCTTTCTTGATATGTTCGGGCTATATACCAATCCTTAGAATAATAAACATTTTTTATTGAATATTTACTTATTGGTATATAATCTGTAGGATTAATTGAGTAATTTATAGAGTTTATTACGTTAATTACATTTTCATCATTATTATTATATCCATCTATAAAAAAATCAGCAAATTTTATTTCATTCCTAGGATCCATATATGAAACATCTGGATTTTTTGACTTAATATTTCTAAGGTCAAAATTATTATCTTTATATACAATATCCAAAGTTCTGTGATAGATATCTGTATCTTTATATACCTCATCATCTTTTTCAAATATAGTAGGAGTTGGATAATCTTTTGGAAAATGAGTTGTATTTGGCTTTAAGTATGAATCACTACCAATACATGCTAAATTAATTGGTTCATTACTTTGTTTAGTAATTTCTACTATCTTTTCTATTCCTTCTTTAAATGTAGTAGATATTAAACGACCATTAGCTTCTATTTCTTTATCTACACACTCAATACTATTAGCTATTAGTACATTCCCATTTCTTTTCAACGGACAAAAAGCAGCAATATCACCTGATTTATCATATATTATCAATATTCTACCATTTCTACAAAGTGCTGCATGTAACAAATGATTATGTGCTATATCAAGTGTCCTAATACAACAATTAGCTTTATATCCTAGCTCAAATATTTGTGGGTCATCTAATTTCATAGTTTCATAAGTATAACCTCTTGTAGAAGTTCCTTTTACATAAGGGATACTAGATTCAACTCTTTTTTTCATTTGTGAATATATTTCAACGATTTTTTTTAATATTTCATTATTACTATTCTGTGTTTTATTTCCCAAAATAATATTTTCTAAAAAACTATTATTATTTAATAAGTAATTATCTGGAGTTATTATTTTTCTATCTATATCATATTTTTCTGTTTCTAATATTGCATTTACTTTCTTTAATGTAATTTTATTATGACATTTTTCTAATATTTCATCATAATTGTTATACAAGTAATACCATGTTTTATATAATTCAGAATTCTTATCATTAAGTATATTTATAAAATGATTATTATTTGGTGTTTCAAACATAAAGTTAATAAATCTTTTATCTATAATAGGTAAGAATTTACTTCCTTCAGCTTTCATTTCAACTCTTGTTATATCAGTCTTAGCAACATTATCTAAAAACATTTTGTTATATTGCCCATATTTACCACTTAATATTTCTATGCTTCTTTCATATCCAAATATAAAGTACATTTTGATACATAACCCATATATTGTAGACAATTCATCTTGAGTCTTATCTTCTAAAAATTTAGATAATTTATTAATATGTTTAACATTTACTTTAGATAATTGTTCTAGAGTCATGCCATGAAGATATCTAGCGTTAGGAAGTGCAATATTAAATTTTAAATAAAACATTAATTTTAAATCTTTTGTTATTTCATCATAATTATTAGTTAAATAATTTATATCTCTGTAACTTATTAAACCATTATTTAAATTTCTTTTTAATGTGTTATAGATCATCTCTTGATTAACAGAACCATTTTTTAATATACGACCAGTTAAATATTTTAAAAATTTCTCTTTAATTGTCTCTTCCTGATTTTCATTTAATAAGATATCATATATTTCTTTCTCTAGGTTAGCTTGTCTATGAAAGTTTGGATGTCTAAATTGATTTTCTATTTTTTCTCTTATTAATTCGTCTCTAGCTTTTATTTCAGCAAAGAGTTTTTCAAACGACTTACCATTCTTAACTATATTATCTGATATATATTTTTTTATATCATTATTATCAATACTATCATTAATATAATTAAGAAAAAATAACTCTTCTGAATTTAATTGTTTCATTATACTGCTATTAATTCTATCTTTATCAGAACCAAATAGGACTCCTTCTATATTGCTATATCTTTCTCTAAAATCGGTAGGAAGAAGCACCTCCCTAGTATAAAAATTTAATTTTTCTATTATTTTTAACTGTCTGTCAGTAGGCAATAAGTTAAATTCTTTACTTTTTACTACCTCATCAAAGACTTTTTTTAAATCGTATGAATGGAAAAATTTGTCTTCAACTTTATTTTCATTCATGACAATATATAGAAAATATTTATTACTATATATTTGTTTCTTTATAGTTTGTGATTTTATATCTTTGTTCAATTTTTCAATATTTTTTATCGTCTGTTCAGTGCAAACAAAGTTATTTAAACTTAATGTTCCTAAAATTAATATTTTTTGAATTTTATCATT
Organism: bacterium; assembly: GCA_014846175.1. Classification (GTDB taxonomy): domain Bacteria; phylum Bacillota_I; class Bacilli_A; order RF39; family UBA660; genus Onthousia. The sequence continues at coordinate 52,808 of RKAV01000041.1, forward strand.
AGTCCATAATTTATTTTGCATAGTGAAACCTGAACTTCTAAAAGTAGAATTGATGGTATTACTATCTAAATTTGAAATAAATTCAATTATACTCGAATCTATTATTGTATTTATTTGTTCATCTGTTAATTTTTTTAAAGTATTAATCAATTTTTTAGTTTTATACGATCTAATTTTTTTAAGATTTATTTGTGTAATATTGCTTTGCATAGTTTTCTCCTTCAAAAGTAAGATATATTATAACATTAAACTATATGAAATTACACATAAATAAAGAAATTAAGAAGCCGTTAAAGGAAAAACAAGATTATTATGGAAAAGATAAAAAAATATCACAAATTGAATCCAGTTCCCAGTTTTATTGTAAATGAACATGTGGGATTTTTAAGATTTAGAAAGAAGGAAAGTACTCCTGAAATGGATTGTCCATACTATGGTGGTACTATGTTTTCTCTTGATTTAAGCTAAAAAATTGAAGTTTTGCTTTAATATTTTTGTTGGTTGGTTTAATTTTAATAAACCCACTTTTCTTTCAGTAATGATCTAAACGCACTTTCCTTATATATAAAAAAGATGATGACCTAGTCCATTAAAGGACTAGGTCATTTTTTAATTATTAACTTCTCTCATGACATAAACAAGATCTTTATGCCAATTTTCGTTATGATTAATTTTCTTAATAATATACTTTGAAGAAAGTAAATCACCTTTTGACATTTTTGATAGTTCCTCCCAATTTTTTACTGGTATCACGTAAGTAGCATTTCCATAATAGCTTGATTCTAGACAACAATACTTATTAAATATAAATGCATAATAGCCTGTAAACCCGCCTGTACCACAGAATATATAAATAGGATTAAATTTATTTAACGTCTCTATTCTGTATTCTTCAAATCCTTTATTCTTACTTTTATGTTTCTTTTTATCTTTTAAAGATTTTATATCTATTTTTATGCCTTTAGGAAGAATTTCCCAATTACATCGTTTAATTAATAAATTATCTTTGACAAGATCTAAATCTTCATTAAAGATTTCGCAATAACCAAAGACTTCAAGAAACATATTAATTATCTGTTTTAAAAGACTTTTATTAGAATAATCTTTTATATTAGCTATTATAAATTTCCTATCATTTTTATCTTTTGTTAATACCATTTCTATATTTGTTGGACTTACTTCTATTTTAGGATATGCATATCTGTATACATCACTATATCCGGTATGTTCATATCCACCCCAATCTAGTAAAGACCATTCTCTTGTTGTTATATATCTATATACTTTTTCACTACTTTTATCTGCATATGAATAACCTTCAGTATTTCTTCTACAATTAATCCCATAATGTGGTGAAGGTTCTATTGATAATCCTTCTTCAAATTCATCTATTCCTAATTTTTTATATTCATCTTCTGTAATTCTAATTCCAATATAGATTTTCTTACTATCAATTTTGTCTAAAAAATCTATGGAATTAATACGTTTCTTTGCAATAACCATATTTTTTCCTCCTTAGCTAGTAAGTAGGAACTACAAGCAAACAACTAACTAATTATTTTCTTTTCTAACACCTTTAAACTTGTCACCGCTAGTTTTAACATCCATAAATTTTCCAGTGGATGTGTTTCTTTTTACATACAAGTTTGTCTTACCATTAAATGTTTGAGAACGGCCTTTTACTGCTCCAACTCTTGCATTATCACCTTTTGGTTTATTTACTGCCATAAAGCACCTCCTATTTACATACTCGGAGATTCCTTTTTCTAAAAAATACCTATTTTTTGATCAAAGACTTGCAATTTTTTTAAATTATTGCTAAGATATTTATAGAACAAGGGTGTCTACTGTTTATCTCCTGTTCTTCATATAGTTTACTTGTGTATTCTATATCTTGTGTTGCTATGTAGTTCGTACCTACATATGCATAGAGTATTTGTATTGCTAGCAAATACTTTTTTATTTGCCAAATAATCTATGCAACTTAATAGTATCATATTCTTCAAAAATAAGCAATTTTTGTCGTAAAAAAATCTGCTTTTTTGTTATTTTTATTAGTTTTCTTAGTTAATATATCAAATGACCTAGTCCATTAAATGACTAGGTCTCTTTCTATTTTTCTAATTCATCTATTATTTGATAAACATCTGAGTGAGGATTAGCTTCAACTGATTGAATATCTCTATTATTTTCTTTTTGATATTTTTCCAATTTTTTAGCATTATCATATGCTTTTTTAGTTTTATCAACAATAATTGGATACATATTACAATTCTTAGTATATTTTGGAAAATGCTCTTTTAATCTTTTTATTACTGCATCGCTATTCATGTTAGCAGTCGTATATTCATAATGTAATAAAAACCACGTTTCTATACAAGGTGAAGATGTAATTACGACTACACTATTATTTTGTGCTAATTTTATTGTTTCTTTTATTTGAGTGTTTTTACTAGAATTAACATCTGTATCAAATATACAAAATGCTCTATCATCATCTTCTAATACTAATCTTAATTCTTTCGCTTTATCTATTGTTTGTTTAACTAAATTTACTGGATCTGTTTCATTACCAGGAACTACTTTAATTGTATAATTTTTATCTATACCTTTAAAGCTATCAAAATAATTTCTTTCAGTTTTATTTTTACCCTCATAAGCTACTAATATTACTCTTTTTGATCTACGGTCATTTCTATTTCTTTGTCTATCTCTACTGCTCATATTTACTCTTTAAAGTCATCAAAATTATTTACTAAGAATGGCACAGCACCATATCTTCCTAATAAATAACCCTTCTCAACATTTTCAGATTTTCTTATAGAGAAGTCATCTAAAGCATATAATGTACTTTCTCCATTTTCTGGATTCTTTTCCGTAAACCATATTTGATCTCTTCTTAGTAACTCTAAATCTAATAAATTAGTATCATGTGTATTAAATATTAACTGAGCATTATTTTTGTTCAAATCTGGATCATTAAATAATTCAACTATATATTTGACAATATATGGGTGCAAGCTTTTATCAAACTCATCAATTAATAATACTTTACCATTATCAATTACATCTTTAATAACTGGTATAAATGAAAATATTACTTGTGTACCTAATGATTCTTCCGAAATATCAAAATCATATTTATCGCCATTTGCAATATGAGTTGTATTTACTTTAAACATAGGTGTATTTGTTGGTATAAATGGTCTCATAATATCAGGTAATGTACTAATTAATTCATCCGTCATTTTTTCTTGTATAACCTTATAACCTTTAATATTAAAATCTGCTTTTTCTAAAAATTTAAGTGCAAATTTTTCTAAAGTTTTATCCTTATCATTATAATACATATTATAAGAATAATTATTTAATTGTTCATATGACATTACTACGCCTAGTTTCTCAGTTAAAAAATCAAATGCTGGTTTTGTTTTTTCAAAATTCCAATTAGTTGCTGTTGTTATAAAAAATTTATTGGCAGTATTCTTTTCTTTAACATCATTTAAAAATTTTTCATCACTTACATTAAATGAATATTCATTTATATTTTCTCTATTAAATATTTTAACTGGTCTGCCATTTGGATAATATGTTAAATATTCTTTATAAATATTTTTAGCATCTGCTTCAAACCCATATATATACCTTACACCATCAATTAGAAATTTTATTTCAAACCCACTTGGCTTCTTTATAGTTTCTTTATCTAACTTAAATGGTATTATTGGTAACAAAACATTTGGATTAATAAAATTTGATTGTCTTATCATATTACTTATTAAAGCTAATATTTTAAATAAATTACTTTTACCAGATGCGTTTGCACCATATAATGCAGTCATCTTTAATAGCTTTTCATTTCCTATACTTGTAAAATTATCTTCCAAAGTATTGTCTGAAGATGCAATCATTGAAAAAGTATTTTTTTCTTTAAATGATAAAAAATTTGTAATGCTAAATTCTATTAACATATAAATCATCTCCTCTTTGTATATATTATATGCATATTTTTGAATAAAAATCAATTTTTTAACAATTATTATTAATTTTTTGTATTTTTTTTGCAATTTTTACATTTTATTTAGCTATTTGTACCAGCTAGTAATCTAATAAATAATTAACTTCAGAAAGAAAATCATCTATTTTATCTATTAAATCATTATCTAAATAAACATGCTTGCAATCTTTTATTAATCCATGTTCATCTTTTGGTAATTCATCTCTTGCTTTTTCAAACTCAGTATAAGTATATAATTTGCCATTACATAGAATCCTTACATTATTATCATATCCTTTATATAATTCTCTACGCCAGTTCTTTATATCATCTAAAACTGATAGTATTTTATGTCTAGAAGCCACTATTTCCATTTCTCTAGAACTTTCAGTTTCAAATACGTATTTATCATTCATCTTTTTTATCCTCCTTCTCTACTTCAGATAATTCTTCATAATCTTCTTCATATCCTAATCTTCTTAAATAATCTTTTCCACCATCAACTGCAACTGCACCACATTTACAAAATTCAAAATCATGTCTATAAGTAGATTCAATAACATCTCCACATTTTTTACATTTAATTTTATTAACTATTATCTTATTCATAAAACCACTCCAATAAATCCATTACTTCTTTTTTAATACCCATTTTATCTGCATACTTATAAAGTTTAACAAGATCTTTATCTTTTCTCTTAATATATTCTCTTAAACTATATTTAATATGTTCATTATCCATTCTTTTTTTAGACCTTATAATATCACATATACATCTTTCAATATCATACACTCTAACAATATTTCCAAATGGTGTTTTGACTTCTGTTAATCCTAATTCATATATATCATCAGAAACATAAAACACATTATGATTTTTCAACTTAATACTATTATAATTTTTCTTAACAGTTACATCATATTTACTATCAGGAACTTTTATAGAAAGTCCATGAAAGTACAATGCAGTCATATGAGAATATATAATACCTGGCAAATTCAAATTAAGTACATAATAAGAATCTGGAAATTTATTAACATCAAGATATATTCCATTATCAAGTTTTTCTATTATTCCTCTATCTAACATAATATTAAGGTAGATTCTATGAATACCTAATTCAGTTAATTGCTTAGATGTAATGTATCCATTATTAATCTTCATAAGTTCTTGTATTATCTCAATATTACTTTGATCTTTAAACTCTTTTATAGTCATCTTTTCCATATACATTCTCCTTTTGACTTTTACACCTTTATTTTATATTTTATCAGTATAAATGTCAATATCATTATAAAAATAAAATACTAATAATTTATATAAAAATTAGTATTTTTTTAAATTTACATACCTAGCTTAGTACCTAAAAATATTTAATAGGTTTAAACACTTTAAAATAAGCAAAAAAAGTGGAGCCTTTCGGCTCCTTCAGGGGGCGGTTAGAATTCACGTACTTCAAAGTTTATATAAATACTTTTTCGTTTATTTAAAAGGATTTAAAAGTAAATAAAATAACTAAATATTATAAGAATTTTAAATTCTTGGTAGTTGAAAAGGTAGTTGAGATATTTCTTAACTACCTTTTTTTATGACAAGATGACAATATTACTGATGGTGCCTCAAACAAGTGTCATTTTGTCATTTTTTCTTCTTTAAACTCATTTATTAATGCTATAAATTCATCATCAGACATTTTTACATATATTCTACTACAGTATTTTTTTTGGAATAACATCACATTATGTACTGATAAACCACAATTTTTAATTATTAATATTTTCCTTTTTCTAGTTGCTTTTTTATCCTTATTATTTTTAAAAAATATTCTAATAAATAGTACTTCATATTTTGAATACAACTCTATTAAATATTCTAATGGTATAATTAATATTAAATATACAATTGGAATCATGAAACTTATAAAAGTATTCAAAACATTTAATTCTTTATACTCTCTTAATCCAAGTTTAAAAGTTTCATAAAAGAACCAAATACTAATAATTACAAATATTGTTTGCATAAACTTATGTACAATTTTGTATTCTTCTTTTCTTTCAGCAACAGCATCAACTAATTCTTCAAAATTATCTTCACCAATGTACTTTATGAGTTCTTGTGGTTCTGATTTAATTTT
>RKAV01000062.1 GCA_014846175.1 bacterium
ACTGAAGTTAATGCACTTCCTGCTCACTACTTATGTCGTAATAAAGACTGTAAGTATTCAGAGTTTATGGATGAGGCTGGGGAACCTTACGGAAAAGAGTATTCATCAGGTTATGACTTACCAGATAAGATTTGTCCTAAATGTGGAGGAAAACTATCAAAAGAAGGACAAGATATGCCATTTGCAACCTTCTTAGGATTTAATGCTGATAAAGTACCTGATATCGACTTAAACTTCTCGGGTGATTATCAATGGAAAGCTCATGAATATACTAAAGTACTATTTGGAGTTGATAATGTATATCGTGCTGGTACTATTGGAACGGTGGCTGAGAAAACTGCTTTTGGTTATGTTAAAGGTTATTTAGAAGAACATGGTATTGAAGGAAAAAGAAACGTTGAAATAGAACGACTTGCTATTGGGTGTACGGGTGTTAAAAGAACAACTGGTCAGCATCCAGGAGGAATTGTTGTTATTCCAGGTTATATGGATGTATTTGATTTTACGCCCTTCCAATATCCAGCTGATGATAACACATCCCCTTGGCGAACTACCCACTTTGATTATCATGCTATTGACCAAGACGTCTTAAAACTAGATATACTAGGTCATGATGACCCAACTGTTCTTAGAATGCTTCAAGATTTATCTGGACTTGATATAACAACTTTACCAATGGATGATAAAAGAATATTTTCCCTTCTTTCTAGTACTAAAGAACTAGGTGTTACAGAAGATGAAATACTTTGTCCAACAGGAACATTAGGTCTTCCTGAACTAGGAACTAACTTTGTTATCCAAATGTTAGTAGAAACAAAACCAAGTAGTTTTGGTGAACTTGTTAAAATTTCTGGTTTATCCCATGGTACTGACGTTTGGGCAGGTAATGCAAGTGAACTTATCAAAAATAATATTGTTCCTTTTAAAGATGTTATTGGTTGTCGTGATGATATCATGGTAAACTTAATGAACTGGGGTATGGAACCTAAACTAGCTTTCAAGATAATGGAATTTGTTCGTAAAGGTAAAGCATCAAAAGACCCAGAAACTTGGCAGGAATATGCTACTAAGATGAAAAATGCAAAGATACCAGATTGGTATATAGAGTCATGTCATAAAATAAAATACATGTTCCCTAAAGCACATGCCTGTGCCTATGTTATGAGTGCTATTAGAATAGCTTGGTTTAAACTATATCATCCTTTATGGTACTATGCTGCTTACTTCTCAATTAGAGAAGATGATTTTGATATCGAAGCAATGATAAAAGGTTATAATTCAATAAAGACAAAATATGAAGATTTATTAGCAAAAGGCTATGAAGCTACAAATAAAGAAACTAATATAATAGGTAGTTTACACGTGGCAATGGAAGCAACTGCAAGAGGTATTAAATTTGCTCCTATTTCAATTGAAAAAAGTGATGCATCTCATTTCGTCTTAGATGATGAACATGAAAATACCTTAATACCACCTTTTTCTACCATTGATGGTCTAGGAGGAGCTGTGGCATCTACCATTGTTGAAGAACGTAAGAAACAACCATTCCTAAGCAAGGAAGATTTACAAAGAAGAGGAAAGGTATCTAAAACTTTAATTGATAAAATGGATGCAATGGGAATAATTAGTAATTTACCAGATTCTAATCAATTAAGTTTATTTTAGGAATAAAATATGGAAAAAGAAACATTAAATAATATTCTACTAGGAATAATGGAAGTTTATAATCAAGATTTACCCAATGATAAGAAACATCAAGTATTAAGTGATTTATGGACTAAATACTATAAATTAAGTGAAAAAACAGGAATAAAGTTAGATTTTGCTTATCAATTATACTTAATAGGAGAAAGTGAAAGCTATATAATTAATCAAGAACCAGAGAGATTTATAATTAATAAAGAAGAACTAAATAAAGCTATTAGTGATTTAGAAAATAATAAAGAATTAACTCAAGATGAGATAGAAACACTTTTACAAGCCAGTGTAGAAAATGCTAGGAATGGTTTTGCTAGCTTAGGAATAGATGTGAAAACTAATTCATTAAATGGTTTTTGTGAGTTAGGACAAGCTCTTTCTTTAATGCCCTTAGAAAACATTGGTTTAAAAGTTACTAAAAATAGTGCTAAAGGAAGTTTTAATTATCCCTTTAATCATGCCTTTGGAACAGTTACTTTCCCTTATCAAGGTAATAAAGAAAAAATATATTTAATAGATACTACATTTCGACAATTTTTTACTACTAATAGATGTAATATAGGGAGGTATCATCAAGAAGAAGAAAATACTGGGAAGAAAGTAGCACCAGATCCAGGATTCTTTATAGAAGATAAGGAATTTGCTAAAGATTTAATGAGTAATGGATATATAGAATTAACTAAAGAAAATGCTACTAAATATGGTGAAGCTTTCTATAAAGCTAGTATTCCTTTAAACGATAAAACTAATAATAGTAAGATAGATTATTATCAAAACATATTAAATGATAATGAAAACTATAAGATAAAAGATGATGAATTAGAAGGTATGAATGTTAATTTTAATACTAGAATAAATGTGAATAAAATATAACCTTAAAAAAATTTATTGATTCTAACTGTACTTTGTATTATAATAAGCCACAACGGAGGGATATATGGATTTTTTAATAGAATTAAATAATAAAAGTATAAGTAGTAAATATGATTCTGATTATTTTAATGAGGTTTTAGAAATGATAAAGAATAATTATCAAGCAAGTGATGCTAGGTTTATTAGTGAAGCTTTAAAAAAAGAAGATGAAGTAATTATAGATTTACCTACTGATAATTCTATTAAATTATTAATTAAGGGTAATAAAGTTAGTATAGATAATAAAGAATTATTAGTATCTATACTAGGTAATATGTTCAAAAATAAAAAAATTATTGAAAAGTTAGAAGAAGATAAATATACAGATAGTTTATTAAAAATAAGAAATAGAATAGCTTATGATGAAATATTAAATAAAAAATGTCTATATAATAACTTAGGTGTTGCTTTTGTAGATGCTAATGGTCTTGGTATTATAAATAATATGTATGGTTATAAAATGGGCAATGAATTATTAAAAACAGTTACTGAATCTTTAGTTAATAATTTCAAACAAACTGATATATATAGAATTGGTGGAGATGAATTAGTAGTAATTTGTAGTGATATAACAAAAGAATTATTTTATGAAAGAATAGCAAGTAGTAGAATCTTCTTAGAAGATACACCTTTTGGAGCTTCTTTTGGGGTAGTCTATACTGATAAAACAGATGATTTAAATGGAGTTATAGATCTTGCTAGTATTAAAATGAAAAAAGCTAAAGAAAAGTATAGAGAAGAGCATCCAGAAGAATATTTAGATAAATATAAAGTTAAATATAAAGAAAAAGCAATTTAAGTGAATGCTTTTTTTTTCTTTTTATGCTATACTATCAGTGATAGGAGGGGCTTTTGTGATAGATAAAGTTAATTTAGAAGATATTAATTACATACAATATGGTAATAGTAAAGGAAAAGATATTGTTCTATTACATGGTTGGGGTCAAAATATAGAAATGATGAGGCCACTTGGTGATTTACTTTCTGATAATTATCATATAACTATTATTGATTTACCAGGATTTGGTAAAAGTAAAGAACCAGAAGTTGTTTTAGATGTAGGTGATTATACTAAAATAGTTCATAGTTTATTAGAAAAACTAAAAGTTAAAAAACCAACCTTAATAGGGCATTCCTTTGGGGGGAGAATTTCAATTTGTTATGGTGCAACTTATGAAGTTGATAAACTAGTGTTATGTGGTGCCCCTTGTGTTAAAACTAAGAAAGAATTAACTCTAAAAGAAAGAATGTTAAAGACTGCTAAGAAGTTACCAGGTATGGAAAAACTATCAGAAATAGCTAAAAATTATATTGGATCAACTGATTATAAAAATGCTAGTCCAATAATGAGAGACATACTAGTTAAAACAGTAAACGAAGACTTATCTAATTATGCTAAAAAAATAAAAGTACCAGTTATTTTAATATGGGGAGAATATGATGAAGCAGTTCCTTTAGAAGAAGCAAAGATGTTAGAAAAATTACTTTTAGATGGAGCTTTAATTGTTTTACCAGGGACACATTATGCTTACTTAGAAAACCTTTATCAAGTAGGTGCAATTATTAATAAATTTATGGAGGAATAAAAATGTTTGTTAAATTTATTTTATTGTTTTTAATTACAATACTAATCATTATAAAATCTAAGAAAAACTTACACATGTTACAACAAAACTTATATAATGAAAATAATCGTTATTTAAAGTGGGTATTAAATAATAGTAGTAATTTTGTTACTATTGAATTTATTTCCTTAGTAATGGTTTCCTTATCTTGTTGTTTTTTAACAGTTAATAAGAATATATCATTTATAATTAATATTATAGCTATTATTATTTATCTTATCTTTATAATTAAATACTATAAAGAAAGAAAAGAAGAACAAGTTAAGTTACCATTAGTAGTAACAGCTAGAATAAAAAGATTAATAGTTACAGAAACTATTCTTTACTTAATACCTTTAGTAATCTTATTTATGTTAAGAAGTGATATTATTTATAGTAGTTATTTAATATTTATTTATGCTTTAATGTGTTATTTAAATGTGTTTATTTTATTCTTAGCAAACTTTATTAATAAATATACCTTAGAAAAATATGTTTATTATCATTTTAAACATTTAGCAATGAAAAAGCTTCATAGTATGGAAAACTTGAAAGTAGTAGGTATTACTGGTAGTTATGGGAAAACAAGTAGTAAAAATATATTAGCAGATATTTTAAATAGTAAATATGTAACACTACCAACACCAAAGAATTTAAATACACCTTATGGACTTATCATTACCATTAATAACCATTTAGATAAGTTTACGGAAGTATTTATTGCTGAAATGGGGGCTTATAAAACAGGAGAAATAAAACAACTTTGTGATATGGTTAAACCTAAATATGGTATATTAACTAAAATAGGAACAGCACATTTAGAAACATTTGGTAGTGAAGAAAATATTCAAAAAACTAAATTTGAACTTATTGAATCCTTACCACTTGATGGAGTAGGAGTTTTAAATAAAGATGACCCAAAGCAAGTAAGTTATAAATTAAAAAATAAATGTAAAATATTATGGATTGGTATAGAAAATAAAGATGTAGATGTTCATGCTAGTGATATAAAATGTTCTAATGTAGGTACAAGTTTTAAGGTTAAGTTTAAAACTGAAGATAAAGAGTATTCTTTTGAAACTAAACTTTTAGGTAACCATAATGTTTATAATATTCTAGCAGGACTTGCATTAGGATATGAATTAGGTATTTCTATAGATAAACTACAACAAGCAGTAAAAAACATTAAACCAGTAGAACATCGATTAGAATTAAAAAGACTTGGAACATTCTATCAAATAGATGATGCTTATAACTCTAATCCAGTGGGAGCAAAAGGAGCAATTGATGTATTAGCAATGATGCCAGGAAAGAGAATAGTAGTAACACCAGGTATGGTTGAACTAGGAGAAAAAGAAGACTACTATAATGAAAAATTTGGAGAACAAATAGCAGAAAAAGGTAATATTGATTATGTAGTTTTAATTGGTAAGAAAAAAACACTACCAATTAAAAAAGGATTAGAGAAGAAAAACTATAATATGGATAATGTTATTGTTTACAATAATGTAAAAGAAGCATACAATTTTATTAGAGGTATTGATACAAAAGATGAAGTATATGCTTTATTTGAGAATGATTTACCTGATACTTATAATGAGAAAGAGGAAGGATGATTAAAATGAGAATTAAAGTAGGAGTTATTTTTGGGGGAGAAAGTGTTGAACATGAGGTAAGTATAATTACTGCTATTCAAGCTATTAATAAAATGAATCAGGAGAAATATCAAATTATTCCTATTTACATAGCAAAAAATGGTGAGTGGTATACAGGAGATATGCTTTTTGATGTAGAAAGTTATCAAGATATGGGACTTATTAAAAAATACGCTAGTAATGTAGTACTATATAAAAAAGATAATCAGTTTGTATTACAAAGTAAAGGTTTCTTTAAGAAAGTAATTACAGATATAGATGTTGCTTTTCCAATTACTCACGGTACAAATGTAGAAGATGGAGTATTACAAGGATATTTACAAACAGTAGGTATTCCTTATGTAGGACCAAATGTTTATGCTGGAGTAGTAGGTCAAGATAAAGTTTATATGAGAGATATATTTAAAGCTAATGATATATCTATTCCTAATTATACTTGGTTTTATGATACTGATTATAAAAATGATAGTGATAAAGTAATTAAGAAAATAGAGAAGTTAAGTTATCCTGTAATTATTAAGCCAGCTACTACTGGTAGTAGTATTGGTATAGGTACTGCTAAAGATAAAAAAGAATTAGAAAAAGCTATTAGTGAAGCTATTAATTATGATTCTAAAATAATAGTTGAAGAAATGGTACCTAACTTAATGGAAGTAAATATTTCTGTTTTAGGTAATCATTCATCACAAGAATTAAGTGTTATAGAAGAAGTATTATCTACTCATAAATTCTTAACTTTTGAAGAAAAGTACGTTGGTAGTAGTAAAGTTAAAGGAAAACTAGGAGCAAAACTTACACCTTGTAAAGGGTCTAAGGGAATGGCGAGTGCATCTCGTAAAATACCAGCAGATCTTACTGATAAGATGCAAAAAGAAGTAGAAGATTTAGCTATTAGAGTATTTAAAGCTCTAGGAAGTAGTGGAGTAGCTAGAATTGATATGTTAGTAGATAAAAAAGCTAAGAAAGTATATGTTAATGAAATTAATTCAATTCCAGGAAGTTTAGCTTTCTATCTATGGGATAAGAAAGGTAAAGATTATACAACTTTACTAGATGAAATGATTAATATAGCTATCAAAGATTATAAAACTAGAACTAGTAAAGTACATACTTTTGATAATAATATTTTACAAGGATTTAGTGAAAATAGAGGCCTAAAAGGAATGAAAGGTAAAATTAAATAAGGACAAGATAAACGCAAATACTATGCGTTTTTTTTCTATTGATTAATTTAATTATTAATAGTAAGATAGTTATAGAAAGGATAAGAGATGTGTGAAAGATAAAAAGAAACTAACTATAACATTAGTACTAACCCTAGTATTAGTAATAACAATAGTAGGTATTAGTTATGCAGCATTTATTTATACAGGAACAGGTAAAACATTAAATACGATTACAACAGGAGCAATCTCAATGAGTTATGAAGAAAGTAGTAATGTTATATCTATGGATAAAGCCCTACCAACTACTGATGCCACCGGAAAGAAACAATTAAAAGCAGGAGAATACTTTGACTTTACGGTAGCAGGAAATATAGTAGGAGGAGAAACTATCAACTGGGAAATAGCAGCAGAAGATGTAACAAATTCTACTAAGAAGATAGATGGAAGTCATATAAAGTTATATTTAACAAGTATTAATAGTAGTGGGGTAGAAACAAAAGTAATGGCACCAACTACTTATAAAAGTCTAACAAAGGCTAATAATGATACCGGAAGACCAGCTAATCAAATGAGTCTAGCAACAGGTACAACAGATACTAGTTTTTCAACTAAATATAGATTAAGAATGTATGTAGATGAAAATTACAATCCCCAAGGAGATGGAGGAGATTTATCATTTTCAGTAAAAGTAAATGTCTATGGTAAATCAAAAGCATCAAGTGGAGCAGATGTATTAATTGCAAAAGCAAATCCAGAAACACTAGATTATGCTACTGCGACAACTAATCAAAAGAATCAAATGTGGACATTCACACACGAAGCAACAGAACAATTAAAGGCAACCACAGATTATAGATATATAGGAGCAAATCCTAATAACTATGTAAAATTCAATGATGAATTATGGAGAATTATAGGAGTATTTGATGTAGATGATGGAACAGGAAAAATAGAAAAAAGAATGAAAATTATCAGAAATGAATCAATAGGAAATGTTTTTTGGGATAGTAATAATTCTAATGAATGGAGTACAGCTTCTTTAAAAGCAACACTAAATACAGGAACATTTCATACAGGACTAAATGATACAGCAAAATCAATGATAGAAGGTACAAAGTGGTATTTAGGAGGTACTGGAGATTTTACTAGTTCATCAAATGGATTAGCCTCACATTTTTATAGTTATGAAAGAGGAACAACAGTATATAGTGGAAGAAGTACAAATTGGACAGGAAAAGTAGGATTAATGTACCCAAGTGACTATGGATACGCGACAAGTGGAGGGAACCGCATAAATAGAGCAAGCTGTATGGCAAAAGAATTATTCCATTGGAATGATAGTAGCTATAGTGATTGTAAAAATAATGACTGGCTTTATAATTCATCACCACATCAATGGACAATGAGCCCGAGTGGCGATTATTCTGATCATGTTTTCTATGTCTATGATTCTGGCTATGTCAACATTACTTATGCTGGGGGTGCTGCTTATGCGGCTCGGCCAGTCGTACATCTAAAATCCACAATTAAGGTGATATCAGGATCAGGAACTGCTTCTTCTCCATTCATTCTGGGATAAGATAGGGAGGTACTAAGACGCCGAAAATGAGGGCGAAGACCGAAAGGAGGCAGCTGTTGATAAATAGAAAAGTATGAATAAAGGTAAGTAGTAACTATGTAGGTACTAATGTGTAGAAAAAGAAAACGTGAAGAAAAATATAGGAGATAGATAACAGAGAGAGGGTGGTCAAGTAGTTGCGATTGAGCAACTACTTGACCCGATTTTTTTTTGAGATATAGTACGTGGGTGAAAAAATAAGTAATAAAATAATAAAATGCGAGTGTGGTCAATGACTTGCGTGACCCGATTATTTTTTTGCTTTCAATATGTTAATTTATCATATATATTGTATCTATAAGTATGATATGATAGGTTGCTATAAATGTTATAGTAGGGTAATCTTTTATGAAGTGTACTTAGCTGATTAATTTAGATCTCTATGGTTAGAATGGTAATTAATATAGGTATTGAAATATTATAGTAGTAAACTACTTTTTTTCTTTGCTAAATTATGTTACCATATAATAGTAAAGATAGAGGTGATATTATGCGTTTAGGAATGATTTTATTATTCTTCCTTTTATATCTAGGAATAATATTTTTAAGTGTTATGGGATTTAAGAAAAAAAATAAGAAGTTAAAAATTGTAGGTATTTCCTTATTAGTGCTTGCAATTATATTTACAACTATAATCGTTATTATATATGGTTAATTATTTGGTAAAATATTGTAAATTTTTCTAAGATATTTGAGTAAGAAACTTGATACATGATATACTATAGAAGTAGGAGGTATGAAAGATGAAAGAAGAATGGAAAGGCTTTAATGAAGGAGCTTGGACAAAAGAAATTAATGTAAATGATTTCATTAAGAAAAACTATAAGAAGTATGAAGGTGATGAAAGCTTTTTAGTAGGACCAACTGATAAAACTAAAAGAGTTTTAAAAGTCTATGATGATATGTGTAAAGAAGAAGTTAAAAAACATGTTATTGATATAGATACAGTACATCCTGCTGGAATTAATGCTTTTAAACCTGGATATATATCAGAAGATGATGATGTAATTGTTGGACTTCAAACTGATGAATTAGGTAAAAGAGAAATTGTTCCTAAAGGTGGAATAAAGATGGTTTATCAGGAGTTAGAAGCTTATGGTTATAAGATGGATTCTACTCTTGAACATTTTATAAAAGATACTAATCTTGTTAAGACTCATAATGATGGAGTATTTGATGCTTATACAACTGAAATTAGACGTGCTCGTCATAATAAGTTATTAACAGGACTTCCTGATGCTTATGGACGTGGAAGAATAATAGGTGACTATAGAAGAGTAGCATTATATGGTATTGATTATTTAATGGAACAGAAGAAAAATGACTGGGATAACATGAAGATAACAGTTATGGATGATGAAACTATTAGACTTCGTGAAGAAATATCAATGCAGTATAGAGCCTTGAATGAAATTAAAGAAATGGCTAAGAGTTATGGATTTGATATTTCAGGGCCAGCTAAGAATGCTAAAGAAGCAGTACAATGGACATATTTTGGTTATTTAGCTGCTATTAAAGAAAATAATGGTGCTGCAATGAGTTTAGGTAGAGTAGATGCTTTCTTTGATATATACTTTGAAAGAGATTTAGCAAATGGTACTCTAACTGAAAGTGATGTTCAAGAAATAGTTGATCAATTTGTTATTAAACTAAGAGCAGCAAGACATTTAAGAACACCAGAATATGATGAATTATTCTCAGGTGATCCTACTTGGGTTACTTGTTCATTAGGTGGTATGACTAATGAAGGAGAAACATTAGTTAATAAGACAAGTTTCAGAATTGTTCATACCCTAGAGAACTTAGAGAGTGCCCCTGAACCTAATATGACTGTTTTATGGGCTGATAAGTTACCAGAGTCTTGGAAGAAATATTGTGCTAAAGTAAGTATTGCTACTGACTCTATTCAATATGAAAATGATGATGTAATGCGTCCATCTATGGGTGATGATTATGGTATAGCTTGTTGTGTATCAGCCATGAGACTTGGTAAAGATATGCAATTCTTTGGAGCTCGTTGTAATCTTGCTAAGACTTTGTTATATGCCCTAAATGGTGGCGTTGATGAAGTAAGACGTGATTTAGTTATTCCTGGTTTTGAAAAGATGACTGATGAAGTACTTGATTATGATAAGGTAAAAGATGCTTACTATAAGATGATGCATGAAGTAGCAAGAATCTATTCTGATGCTATGAATATTATTCACTACATGCATGATAAGTATGCTTATGAAGCTGGTCAAATGGCTCTACATGATACTTATGTTAATAGATTAATGGCTTATGGTGTAGCTGGATTTTCAGTAGCAGTAGATTCATTATCAGCTATTAAATATGCTAAAGTAAAACCAATTAGAGATGAAGATGGTATAACTGTTGATTTTGAAATTGAAGGAGATTATCCTAAATTCGGTAATGATGATGATAGAGTAGATGACATTGCTAAAGAAATAATTAATAAATTCTATGAAGAGTTATGTCTACATCCTTGTTATAGAAAAGCTCATCCAACATTATCTATTTTAACTATCACTTCAAATGTAGTATATGGTTCTAATACAGGAGCTACTCCAGATGGTAGAAAAGCAGGTGTTGCCTTTGCTCCAGGAGCTAACCCAATGCATGGAAGAGATTCATCTGGTGCTATAGCATCTCTTAACTCAGTAGCAAAATTAGATTGGGCTAATTGTTGTCGTGATGGTATTTCTAATACATTCTCAATCGTTCCTAATACTTTAGGACATAGTGAAGAAGAACGTATTGAAAACTTAGTATCATTACTAGATGGTTACTTTATTCAAGGAGCACATCACTTAAATGTAAACGTTTTAAACCGTGAGACATTAATTGATGCTATGAATAATCCTGATAAATATCCACTACTTACAATCCGTGTTTCTGGTTATGCAGTTAGATTTAATAAACTTACAAGAAAGCAACAAGAGGAAGTAATTGCAAGAACTTTCCATGAGAAAATGTAAATGACTGGTGCAATCGATTCTATTGAAACATTTGGACTTGTAGATGGACCGGGTATTAGAACAGTTGTCTTTTTAACAGGTTGTCGTCTTCGTTGTCTTTACTGTCATAATCCAGAAATGTGGGTTAAAAGAGAAGATAATATTACTAGTGATGAACTTGTTAAGAAAGTTTTAAGAAGTAAACCATATTTTAAAAGAAATTCTGGAGGGGTAACTTTCTCTGGAGGAGAACCCCTTCTTCAAATTGAGTTTCTAACTGATGTTTGTAAAAAATTAAAGAAGGAAGATATTCATATCGCTTTAGATACTTGTGGAGTAGGAAAAGGCGATTATGATGAAATTCTTAGTCTTGTTGATTTAATATTATTTGATGTTAAGTTTACTACAAGAGAAGGTTATAAACATTTAACAGGTAGAGAAATGGATGACTCTTTGAAATTTATTGAAGCGATGAATAAAAGTGGTAAACCAGTTTGGATTAGACAAGTAGTTGTACCTGGTATGATGGATAGTGAAGAATATATTGACTCATTAGTAGAATATTTAAAAAAGATTGATAATGTGGAAAGAGTAGAGTTTTTACCGTTCCATCACATGGGATTTTCTAAATATGAAGAGTTAGGTATAAATAATCCATTAAAAGATGTACCACCAATGGACGTTGATAAATGTAATGAATTACAAGAACTATTTATGAAAAAATATAGAAGACTTACTAAATGAAGTCTTCTTTTTAATATAAAATTAGATAATATTTAATTATTAATAAAATAGTTTGTACTAGAAATCCAATCCATGAACATACATTAGCAGTTTTAGCAGCTTTTGGATTTGACTTTTTAAAGACATAGTATAAAACTGCTCCCACTATCGGCATGGTTAATCCTATTATAGCACAAATAATGTTTGTAATATCACTTTCATCAGTATTATTAATTAACCTATTTCCACACTGATGACAAAAAGTATCACCTTCATTTAATTTGGCTCCACACTTTGTACAGTACATATTTAACTCCTTTCCAAAATTAATAAGCTGTTATTTTGTGAAAATTACAGTGATTTATTTTTATATCTTCTGAAAACATATCGATTGTAGAAAATCTCCATGTTTCTTTTCCTAAAAGATTATTTGTATTATCTATTGCTGTCCCAAGATTATTACCAGCATCATCATAACAAATGAATTCAATTTCTACATATTGATAATCTTTGTTATTGTTATTTGTAACAGTACCTTCTATACGGTGCAATCCTAATTCATCAGTATACTCATTTGTTATTTCGTGTGTAAAATTATCTTCAGTATTACTATTGAAATCAGTGTTTATTATTGGATTTGAACTTTCCTCATCAAAAAAGTCTTTCCTTTCACTACTGCATCCAGTTAGGGTTAATAACAAAATAAAAATAACGGTTATTGATATAAAAATGTTTTGTTTTTTCATGTTAACTCCTTTCAATTTTAATTATAGCATACAAACTTCTACTAGGCGACATATTTTTTTTGATAATTGTGGAATAATGTCTTTATGGAAAGGAAGTTGACTTCTATGAGTAGATATTCAAAACATAATTTATCAATTCAGGTAAGAAAAAACATTAGAAAATATCGTCTTATTAGAAGTTATACCTTGCAAGAATTAGCAGATATGACTAATTTAACTCATGGTTATGTTAGAGATTTGGAATGTTTGTCCATAGATAAAACTCCAACTTTAGAAACGATTGGTAAATTTGCTGATGCTTTAGAAATTGATATAAGACAATTGTTTGATGACGTTGAAGTTTAAAAAAGTCAATTTAGGTATTCCCTTTTAAAAGTAAATGTGCTATACTAACGTAGTAAATCAATTCATGGGCTGTTAGCTCAGTTGGTAGAGCAACTGACTCTTAATCAGTGGGTCTAGGGTTCGAATCCCTAACAGCCCACCATGTATTGTAATTAAAGCTCTATTTAAAATAGAGTTTTTTTGTTAGATTATTATAGTAGGAGGGAAAATATGTTGGACAAATATAACTTAACTAAAAAAGAAAATGTTTTTTTAGCTAAGAAGGTACTAGTATCTAGTATTTATAATAGTGCAAAGTTAGAAGGGATAAATACAACTTATCCAGATACAAAAACTATTCTAGATGGAGCCAATGTTCCTTCATTAAGATTGGATGAGATTAATTGTATTTTAAATTTAAGGGATGCTTGGAATTTTGTTCTCTCTAATATAGATGAAGCCATAACCCTTGATTTTATATGCAAAATTAATTCATTTGTTTCAAGAAATGAGTCATTGGAGTGGGGAGTACTTAGAACAGGAAAAGTCGGTATAAATGGTGTTGATTATATTCCAGATATACCGAATGAAGCAAAAATAATTGCCGATATAAAAAATATTATGGAAGAGAAGAACATAACTAGAAGAAGCTTAGTACTTATGCTTTATTTGATGCGTACACAGGTTTTTTGGGATGGTAATAAGAGAACCAGTATGATAGTAGCTAATAAGATTATGATAGAAAATGGTTGTGGAGTCATTACTATTAAAGAGGAATATTTTAAGGAATTTAATAGTTTACTTACAGAATACTATAATACTAATAAAATGGAATCTCTACTTAAATTTTTATACAATAATTGTATTTTTGGAATGGAAATATAGAGTATGGTTTATTAACATTAAAAGTGCACCTGTTATGCACTTTTTATTTTAAAATAGCAAAAAACTATTGACGAACATATTTTCTATGGTATAATAATCCTACTTGAAAAAAATATATAAAAGAAAGGAAGAAAAATATGGAAGAAATAATAATGACAAAATTTTTAGCCTATAAGAGTGGCTTTATAAGTGGAAAGTATGATTTTTTAGGATCTGTTGTAACTAATCAAGCTATGATTAATGTAAATGTTTCGGAAGATTCAATTAAAGAAGGCTGGTTTCTATTCGGTTATACTGATGCTATAGAGTTTTATGAAGATAGATTTAGTAAAGGACTAGATATTCGTAATATAAGAACAAATGATGTTGTTAAAGATTTATATGCTAAAAGAGTTACTGATTATAATGTAACTAATAAAGAAAATGTTCCTATCTGTAAATTTAAAATTAAGAAATTATAATGGTGGGAAATGATTTTATTTGTAAGTGGTAGAACTGATATAGTAGCTTTTTATACTCCTTGGTTTATTAATAGATATAAAGAGGGGTATGTTGATGTTAGAAATCCCTTTTATCCTAGTTTAGTAAGTAGAATATATTTTGAAGATGTAGATTTATTATACTTTTGTACTAAGAATCCTTTACCTATAATCCCTTATCTAAGGGAGTTTAAAAAGAAAGTATTATTTAATGTAACAATAACACCATATAAAAATGATATAGAATTAAATGTTCCTAATAAAAGTTTAATAATAGATGGAGTTAAACAAATAGCTGAGATTATTGGTAAAGATAATATTTATATTAGGTACGACCCAATTTTTCTAAGTAAAAAGTATAATCTTAATTATCATATTAAAGCTTTTGAAAGACTTTGTTCTTTACTAGATGGTTGTACTAATCATATAATAATTTCTTTTATAGATGATTATAAGAATGTAAGAAAGAACATGAATAGTTTAAAGATAATTCCTTTTACTAAAGAAGATTATAAAGAAATAGGAGTTAATTTTAGTAGAATAGCTAATAAATATAATATTACTTGTCAAACATGTTTTGAAAAAGAAAACTTAGTGGAGTATGGTTTTATCAAAGAAGATTGTCTTAGTAAAAAACTAGCTTATTCTTTAACTGGTAAGAACTATAAGAAAGGAAAAATGCGAAAAGGAAATCTATGTAATTGTGTTGAAATGGTAGATATTGGTGCTTATAATTCTTGTAAACACTTATGTAAATATTGTTATGCTAATTATGATGAAGCAAAAGTTAATGAAAACTATAGAAATCATGATGTAAACTCATCACTATTAATTGGACATCTTACTGATAAAGATACGATAAAAGTAAGAAAAACATAAATATAATTTGGAGGTAAAAACTATGCATGAATTTATAAAGAATATTAAGTGTATTTGGAAATATGCTAGAAAAGAAAAAAGAGGAATAATTATTTATATAGTATTAAGTTTCTTTAATATAGTTTTTAGTGTTGCTTTTCCATTTGCTTTTTCAACTATAATAGTTAATCTAACAGATAATAAACTTAATCAAGTAATTTATACTGGTATAGTAATTTTAAGTTTGTGTATTATAGATAATATTTTTTCCTTTTTTAGAAATAGACTTTATGAAAAAATATTTAGAGAAATTTATATTGATATACAGTCTGATTTAGGAAAAGAGATATTAAAACTAAATAATAAGACTTTAGAGGAAAATAGTTCTGGTGTATTTATTCAAAGATTAGTTGATGATACTGAAAGTATTTCTACAATCTTTACCGATATGAGTGAATATATTACTGGAATTGTTTCTAATTTAGGAATAATAGTTAGTTATTTTATATTATGCAAGCCGATGTTTTTCTTTGTTTTATTTGTCCTTTTAGCAAGACTCCTTCTTGAGACAAAAAGAATAGATAAATATAATAAAAGTGAAAAAGAGTACAAAAAATATAATGATTCAATGACTGGTTTTGCTGGTGAAATAGTTCGTGGTGCAGAGGATATTAAAATGTTAAACGGTGAAGTTAGCTTTCTAACAGAACTTAAAGATAGATTTAGAAAATTAAATAATCAAAAGTATGAAATGGAGAATAAAAATTTATCATATATTTTTGTAAGATGGTCATTTTCAGATGTATGCAACTTTATAACCCTTTTAATAGTTGTTTCTCAGATAAGAATAAATGCTATTTCAGTAGCAGTCGGTGTTGTTATTATAAACTTTGGGAGTAGTTATAATAATTTGATACAAAATATTACTTCTTTTCACGAATTAATTAAGGAATTTAATTTATCAGCTTCACGTGTTTTTGATATATTTGATAATACTAAATATCCAAAAGAAAAGTTTGGTAGTGAGCATCTAACTAAAATTAATGGTGACTTTGAATTTAAAAATGTGACTTTTAAATACAATACTAAGTTGGTTCTTAATGATTTAAGTTTCAAAGTTAATGCTAATGAAACAGTTGCATTTGTTGGAAAAAGTGGAGCAGGTAAAACAACAATCTTTAATCTACTATGCAAAATGTATGATAACTATGATGGAACAATTACGATGGATAGTGTTGATATAAAAAAATTAGATAAAGATACTATCAGAGGTAATATTACGATTGTTAGTCAAAACCCTTATATCTTTAATATGAGTATTAAAGATAATTTAAAATTAGTAAAAAATGATTTGACAGATGAAGAAATGGTTGAGGCTTGTAAATTAGCTTGCTTGGATGAATATATTAGTTCTCTACCTAATAAATACGATACAATAGTTGGAGAAGGTGGAGTTAATTTATCAGGTGGTGAAAAACAAAGACTTGCTATTGCAAGAGCATTTCTTCAAAAGACAGAGATTATCTTATTTGATGAAGCTAGTAGTGCCCTTGATAATGAAACACAGGCAAAAATACAAAAAGCTATAGACAACTTACAAAAAGATTATACAATTTTAATGATTGCTCACCGTTTATCAACAATTCAGAATGCTGATAGAATATTACTACTTGATGATGGTAGAATAAAAGCTGAAGGTACCCATAAAGAATTATTAAAAAATAGTAAACTGTATAAAAGTCTTTATGAAAAAGAAATTACTAAGAAAGATTAGTTATTAGCATCTTTAAATTTTTTTTCAGATGTTTTATAATTAATTAGAAGGTAGGGATTTTATGGTACCAAAGTTTTCTAGAAAAGATGTAGTTAATTTTAATGAAGAAACATTATATAAAGAATATAAAGATTATGTAGATAAAGATAAAGATTATCTATTTAAAATATTTAATAGTAAAGATACAGGACTTACTAATAAAGAGGTAATTAAAAGACGGGAAGAGAATGGAAGAAATGTTATTAATGAAGAAAAGAAGAAAAGTATTTTTACCTTTTTAATAGATTCTTTTAAAGATCCATTCATTTATATATTAATAATTTTAGCAACTATTAACTTTTTATTAGGGGATAAATTAGGGGCTTTAATAATTATAATATTAGCACTTACTAGTAGTATTATTAGACTTATTCAAGACTATTCGGCTTATAAATTTGATGTAAAATTAAAATCTAAGATATTTACAGTAACTACTGTTATTAGACAAGGTATAGTAAAAGAGATACCTACAAAAGATATAGTAGTAGGTGATATAATTGAACTTAATGCTGGAAGTATTATACCTAGTGATGCTATTTTATTAGAATCTAAAGATTTATTTGTAAATCAAGGGGTATTTACAGGGGAAAGTGTACCAGTAGAAAAGAAAATAAGTAAGAATGGTAAAAGCTTACTTTCAATGGATAGAATATTACTAATGAATACTAGTGTAGTAACAGGAAGAGGTAAAGCTTTGGTTATTAAAACAGGAAAGGATACTTATCTTGGAAACATATCTAAGTCAACTCTAAAAAATAAGACCTTAACTAACTTTGAAATAGGAATGAACGCGATTAGTAAAACCTTAATTCAATATATGCTAGTTATTACAGTATTAGTATTTATCTTAAATGTTCTTATTCATCACAATATCTTAGAAGCTTTCTTCTTTGCAGTTTCAGTAGCAGTTGGTATTACACCATCAATGTTACCAATGATAGTTAACGTAAACTTAAGTAAAGGTGCTAAATCACTAGCTAAAAAAGATACTTTAGTAAAAAGAAGTGAAGCGATTGAAAACTTAGGAGCAATAGATGTTTTATGTACTGATAAGACAGGTACTTTAACTAAAGGAGAAATAATACTTACTTTGTCACTTGATAGTGAATTTAAAGATAGTATAGATGTTTTGAAATATGCTTATATAAATAGTGTTTATAGTACAGGAATAAAAAATATAGTAGATAAAGCGATTATTTCTTATGCTAAGAAAAGAGATATTGAAATAGATAAATATGAAAAAGTAGATGAAATACCATTTGATTATGAAAGAAGAAAAGCTAGTATTATTATAAAGGATACTAACGATTATAGAATGATTACTAAAGGAGCTTTAATAGAAGTAATAGATAGTTGTGATAGTATTTATTTAAATAAAGAAATAATTAAACTTAATAAGAAAATAAGAGATGATATTTTAACTAAAGCTAGAGAATTAAGTAAAAAAGGTATGCAGGTGATTGCTCTTGCTAGTAAAAAGTACACTGATAATAATATTACTGATGATAAAGGATTAGTTTTTTTAGGAGTAGTAGCTTTTGAAGATCCAATTAAACCAGGAGTTAAAAACACTATTAATAATTTAAAAAGAGTTGGTATTACTACTAAGATATTAACAGGTGATAATGTAGAAGCAACTCAAAATATTTGTTCTTTAGCAGATATTCCTAATGATAAAGTAGTTACAGGTGAAGAGTTTAGTAAACTTAGTTTGGCTGAACAGAAAAAGATGGTCGAAGAGGTATCTGTTTTTGCTAGACTTACCCCACTTGAAAAAGATAACATTATTAAATTACTAAAAGAAAATGGACATGTCGTTGGTTATATGGGTGATGGAGTTAATGATGCTCCAAGTCTTATTAGAGCAGATGTAGGAATAAGTGTTAATACAGCTACTTCTATTGCTAAAGAAGCTAGTGATATAATTCTTCTTAAGAAAAGTTTAAAGGTAGTTTATGAAGGAGTATTAGAAGGTAGAAAAGTCTATGGAAATATTATGAAATATATGAAAATGGCTTTATCAGCTGCTTTTGGAGATGTCTTTAGTGTCTTCTTAGCCAGTATTTTCTTACCATTCTTACCAATGCTTCCTATTCAGTTTTTACTTCAAGACTTATTGTATGATATGTCACAAACAATGATACCGTTTGATGATGTAGATAAAGAATTTTTAATAGTACCTCATAAGTGGGATACTAGTGATTTAAGAAGGTTTATGAATATTATGGGAGTTGTAGCTTCCTCAATAGATATAGTAGCATTTATTGGCTTTTACTATTTATTAGGTTTTAATGCTAATAATCCAGTAATGTTTCAAACAGCTTGGTTTATTGAAGGAGTTATTTCACAAACTTTAATAGTTCATTTTGTAAGAACTGCTAAGATACCATTTATAGAATCAACTGCTAATAAATATTTATTAATTTCTACTTTCTTATGTATAATAGCATCTATGATATTACCAATTTTATTAGCACCTATTAAGTCCTTCCATTTCACTTATCTACCACTTAACTTTTATATATTTGTAATCTTTTTATCATTACTATATATTGTAGTAGAAGAAATAGTTAAGAAAATGTATATTAAAAAATATAAAAGATGGTTATAGGTGATAAAAAATGGAAATAGATGAATTAATTAGTTATATAAATATGTCTAAAAAAACAGTATTTTTTGGTGGAGCAGGAGTATCTACTGCTAGTGGTTTGCAAGACTTTAGAGGTAGTAATGGACTATATAAAGAAAAAAGAAAGTATCCACCAGAAGAGATTTTATCTCATACTTTCTTTATGAAACATACTGATTTATTTTATGAATTTTATAAAGAAAAACTAAATAGTCTTAACTATAACCCTAATATTATTCATAAGACTTTAAAACTAATGGAAGATAAAAACTTATTAAGTTCTATAATAACTCAAAATATTGATGGCTTTGATAAGATGGTTGGTAGTAGAAATGTTTTAGAATTACATGGCTCTATTTTAAGAAACTATTGCCTTAATTGTCATAAGTCTTATAGTGGTGAGTACGTTTTTAAATCCAAAGGTATTCCAAAGTGTAGTTGTGGTGGTATTATTAAACCTGATGTTGTCTTATATGAAGAAGCACTTGATAATAAAATACTAACTGAAGCTATCAAAGAAGTAAGTGAGGCAGATTTATTAATAGTAGGTGGAACCTCACTTCAGGTGTATCCTGCATCTTCTTTAGTAACATACTTTAGAGGTAAACATTTAGTTCTTATTAATAAAGATGAAACACCTTATGATTATTTAGCAGATATAGTAATACATGATGATTTAGCTAGTGTTTTTGAAAAAATAAATAAAAGTATAAGTTTAAAAAAAGAGGTGTTCTAGAAAGGAACAACCTCTTTATTAGTATAATGCTTAATAATATTATGAATGATTATAAATACTATTCCTAAGATTAAGAAACCTAAAGCTAATTTATAACCTTTACTTATAAGACTTACTAGTATTTCTAAGTCCTTTTCACTACTAAGTATAAAGTTCATTAAGAAAGTTAAAATAGCAATTAAACTAGCAGTAAATAAAGATATAAAAGTATAATATAAGAAGAAACTTAATTTTTTAAGAGTAAGAAGAGCAATACTTACTAACTCTATTACTAGTAAAATAATAGTTAAACTTCTTACTTTAGAATTACTACAAAAACTTATAACATCTAAGAATCCAGATATATCATTATCTTTATCTTCAATCATTTCATTAGATGATTCGATTACTTCTTTGCTAGCATTATCACTAATTTCTTTTATTTTTTCATCTGATAGATTAATATCATAATTCTTATTAGCTTTCTCTAAAAATTCTTTAGTTTTTTCTTTGATAAGTTCTTCATCAACTTTGCTTTTACTACTAATCTTCTTATCAATTACTTCTTTTAAAATAGTATTAACATACTCTTTCATCTCATCGTTTGATAAAGCTTTATCAATCTTATCTTGACTGATACCTAAGTCTTCTGCTTCTTGATATAAGTCATTACTATTTACAACAGAATCATCAATTGCTTGATTAGCAATAATTTTTATTGCTTCACTTCCAACGTAAGGAATTGTAAAAAGTCCTACTAAAACAATAGTAGTTGCAGTTGCTATTATTGTAAGTAAAACTGCTAAAAATTTTTTCATATATACACCTCTTAGACATACTATAACATATTTTACTAAATTCTTCTATTATTATGTTATAATTGGTAATAAAGGACGTGATTGGATGAGTAAAAGATATAATCCTGATAAGAATATTGGTCTTAGTAAGGAGCAAGTAAATGAAAGAATTAAAGACAATTTAGTTAACTTTAATACAAATGTAAAAACAAAAAGTGCTAAAGAAATTATCTTAGAAAATACTGTTACATTATTTAATATAATCAATGCTATTTTAGCAGTAGCAATTATTTTAGTAGGTAGCTATAAGAATCTTGGCTTTCTACTTATTATCGTTTTAAATACTGTTATTAGTACATTTCAAGAATTACATTCTAAAAGTGTTATTGATAAATTATCAGTAGTATCGGCATCAAAAGTTAAAGTATTAAGAGATAGTAAAGAATATGATGTTAATCTAGATGAAGTTGTTTTAGATGATATTATTTTACTTGAATTAGGTAACCAAGTAATTACAGATGCTATTATAGTAGATGGAGTAGTGGAAGTTGATGAGTCATTTATAACGGGTGAAAGTGATACTTTAATAAAAAAAGAAGGCGATATGCTATTATCAGGTAGTTTTATTGTAAGTGGTAATGCTAAAGCTAAGGTAGAACACATTGGATATGATAACTATACTGCTAAAATATCAAGTGATACTAAGTATATAAAACCAATATCATCTGAAATTATGCGTTCTCTTAATAAAATAGTTAAGACTATTTCAGTTATTATAGTTCCTCTTGGAATCTTGCTTTTTGCAAGACAGTTATATTTATCAGGTAATACTTTACAAAATGCTGTTGTTAACACAGTAGCAGCTATTATAGGAATGATACCAGAAGGATTAGTATTATTAACGTCAACTGTTTTTGCTGTTTCTGTTATTCGTCTTTCTAAAGAAAAAGTTTTAGTACAAGATTTATACTGCATTGAATCTCTTGCTAGAGTTGATGTGATTTGTCTTGATAAGACAGGTACTATCACAGAGGGTAAGATGGAAGTAGTAGATGTCATTCCATTAGAGGGAGAAACTAAAGCTTCATTAGGAGATATTTTAGGTAGTATGATGGCAGCTACAAAGGATAAAAATGCTACTGCTATTGCTATAAGAGATGCTTATTATCGTAAACCAAAATGGAAAGTAGAAGAAGTTATTCCTTTTTCATCCGAAAAGAAATATTCTGGTGTAAAGTTTGCTACTGATACTTATTTGATTGGAGCAGTAGAATTTGTTTTAAAAGACCATGGTAAGAGTTATCAAAAGATGTTAGATGATTATATTAAAAAATACCGTGTTTTAGTTCTAGCCAAGGTTAATAATTACGGTAAAAAGAATGAGGAAAGACAAGCTTTAGGATTTATTTTATTACAAGATAAAGTTAGAAAAGAAGCTAAAAAGACATTAGAGTACTTTAAAGAACAAGGTGTTGCTATTAAAATTATATCTGGAGATAATCCTATTACTGTTTCATCTATTGCTAAAAGAGCAGGACTTACTGAAAAACTTAAGGTGATAGATTTATCTACTTTAAATAGTGAAGAAGAGATACAAAAAGCAGCTTTGGAGTATGATGTATTTGGAAGAGTAAAACCAGAAGAAAAGCACTTACTTATTAGAGCTTTAAAAGAAGCTGGTCACAATGTAGCGATGACAGGAGATGGTGTTAATGACTGTTTAGCTCTAAAAGAAGCAGACTGTTCTATTGCTATGGCTTCAGGAAGTGATGCTGCAAGAAGTGTATCCCAATTAGTTTTACTAGATTCTAATTTTGCTTCTATGCCTAGTGTAGTAGCAGAGGGGAGAAGAAGTATAAATAATCTTGAAAGATCTGCTTCTTTATTCTTAGTTAAAACAATTTATGCAGGAATACTTGCTTTCTTATTTCTATTTATAGAAATGTCTTATCCTTTTATACCGATTCAGTTGACACTTGCCAGTGTAGTAACTATTGGAATACCATCATTTGTCTTGGCACTTGAACCTAATAAAGAAAGAGTAAAAGGAAAATTCTTAGTGAATGTCTTAAAGAAATCAGCACCACCGGCCTTTACAATTATCCTAAATATTTTACTAATATGTCTAGCAGGGCAGATGTTTAGTCTTAGCTATGCTAAAATATCAACATTATGTTTAACCTTAACTGGTTATACATCATTTATTCTTTTATTTAAGATATGTAGACCATTTAATAGAATAAGACTAATTTTATTTAGTACAATGTTTTATCTATTTATATATGCTATCTTTAATTTAACTACTTTATTTTCTATAACACATTTTAATATCTTTATGATTTTTCTAGCATTTATCTTAATGTATTTATCACATAGATTATATACTTTCTTTGAAATGCTTATTGATAAACTTATGGTGAAATTAAGTAGTAAAAATATGATATAAAAAAAAGTCATAGATATCAGTTTGATATTTATGATCTTTTTTAAGTATAAATAAAAATAAAAACCCCTAAGGGTTTAAAATTCTAAATGGCGGAGACAGAGGGATTTGAACCCTCGCGACAGTTACCCATCCTACTCCCTTAGCAGGGGAGCCTCTTCAGCCTCTTGAGTATGTCTCCAAATTGCTTCCGTAGTTATAATATTACCGTAAAATGAAAGTGATGTCAACACTTTTGCAAAGAAAAAGTGAAATTGAACTAATTAAATGTTACTACTCAGCCATAATGTAAAAAAATGATACAAATCTAGTAAAATGAGTTATAATATATACAGCGAAATACAACTATCCTAAATAAATTAGTGTCTCGCTTTTTTAATTATTTTATGCTGATATAGAAGTACTGGATAACTATATTTTTATTATTGATGGATATATCTTTGATGAACTAGAAATCGTCCAAAGTTCAACAACTAATAAAGAAAGATGTCCAATTAGATAAAATAAAATGAGGGCAGCATTTGTTGCAATTCCAATAGTAATATATCAATAAATATAATAATTAAAAATATTAATATATTTAGGAGGATTTCTAGGAGGATTTCTATGATGCACGTTACAAAGGAATTAAAAGATTATATTGAACAACAAATATTACTAATATATGAAAAAAATGATAATGGTCATGGTATTGAACATATTAAATATGTTATTAAAAGAAGTTTAGAATTTGCTAACCAATTTCCTCATATAAATCTTGACATGGTGTACACTATTGCTTCTTTTCATGATGTAGCACACCATATAGATAAAGACAAACATGAAATATTATCTGCTAAATTATTTTATGAAAATGAAAAGATGAAAGATTTCTTTGATGATAAACAGAGAATAATTATTAAAGAAGCAATAGAAGATCATAGAGCATCATTAGAATATGAACCTAGAAGTGATTACGGTAAGATAATTTCATCGGCTGATAGAACAACTAATATTGAATCTATATTAAAGAGAACTCATTCTTATACTACTAAACATTACCGAGATTTAGATTTATGTCAAATGGTTGAGCGTTCTTATAATCATGTGCTTAAAAAGTATGGTGGTAATGGTTATGCTAAAAATTATTGCTATGATAAAGATTATGAACAATTTAAACAAGATGTTAAAAAAATCTTAAAGAATAAATGGGAGTTTACAAAAAAATATTTGGATGTAAATGAAATTATGGATTTAAAAGAAAAAGCAAAATTATTTGCAATAAATGCCCATATGGGACAAATTAGAAAAAGTGAACCAGATAAACCTATGATAATACATCCTATTAGTGTAGGCATATTATTAGAAGAATATGGCTATGACGAACCAGTAGTAGCTGCAGGTTATTTACATGATGTCGTAGAAGATACTAAATATACCATTGAAGATATAAAAAGAGAATTTGGTAATGAAGTTGCAAACTTAGTTATGAGTGCATCAGAGCCAGATAAATCATTATCTTGGGAAGAAAGAAAAACATATACTATTGAAGAAGCTAAAAAATTACCTTTAAGAAATAAGTTAGTTATTTGTGCAGATAAGATAAATAATTTAGAAGACTTAATGCTTAAATTTCAAAAAAGTGGAAAAAGAGATTTTTCAGCATTTAAGAGAGGTGAAGAACAACAGAAATGGTATTATACAAATGTATATGAAAGTTTAATTTATGGCGAAGATGAAAATTTACCTATATTTAAAAGACTTAAAAATGTATTAGATATTGTATTTGCTGAAAAAGAAGATTTATATTTAAGAGATACTATTTTTGATGATAATAGAAACTACTATGAAGAGCTAAAAAAACTACATGCTCAAAAAGTGGAACTGCAAAAATTAAAGGCATTAAGTGTATTATCAAAACCATTTGTTATTGAATTTAGTGGTACACCTAGAACTGGTAAAACTACTACAATAAATAATTTATATGATTTCTTTAAAAAAGGTGGTTTTAATACTGCTGTAATTGAGGAATTTACTACATCTAGATATTATAAAGAAGTATTTAAACAAAAATATAAAGATGTAAGTTCCACTGAATCGAATATGGCAATAATAAAAGAGGTTACGAGACAATTAGAAGAAGCACTTAATTCGGATAAAGAAATAATTTTAATTGATAGATCTATAAATGATAGACAGATTTGGAATTATAGAAGATATATTCGCGGTGATATGCCAGAAGAACCATATCAAGAAGCAAGGGAGAAATATAGTGCAATATCAAGCAGATTAATAGATTTTTTAGTTATTACATATGCCGAGCCTTTAACTTCACTAAAAAGAGATTATAATTCAAGTTTGGCATTAGAAAAAAGAAATTTTTTAAATATTGATAATTTAAATGAATATAATCGGAGTTTAAAAGATTTACAAGAGTTATTTGAAACGAGTGTAGATGATTCAATTTTACTAGATACAAGTTCTATGGGTATGGATAAGGTTTCTATAGAAATTGCATCACAAATAATGCCTGCTATGAGAAAAAGGTATATTAAAAATTTTAAACAAAAGTATAATTTAAAGTAAAACAAAAGGAAGAGTAAAAACTCTTCCTTTTGAAATACTTCTACCAAGTGTATAAATATACCCGCAACAATCAAAAATGCTTTAGTTATACTATTTTTAGTGATTAAGTCAATACTTTTTCGCGATTTTCTTTAGATTTGCTATGGGTGATTGCGTGTTTTTTTTATTTTCTATCTTCTATCTTACTTTTATTAGTTGTTTTTATTTTTTCAAAAGCATAATATTTTTGTGTGAAAAATGAGAAAAAACGATAGTAATTTGCATTAAAATAACCTCCTGTATTCAAAGAAGGCTATTTTATGCTGATTGAATACGAAGAAATTACAAGAGGTTATTTTGTTGATTACTAGTAAAAATAAAGGCTGATAATAGAAGTTCATTTTCTGCTAACAATGCTAAAGAAAAAGTAAAAAAGACATTAGGCTTTCAAAAAAGATACATATCTTTTCTTTTTTGCGTAACATTGCTAAATGAATTTAAAATAAAAAGCCTTAAAAATAAGGCTTTGTAATCATTATGGTGACCAGTACGGAATTCGAATCCGTGAATGCTGCCGTGAAAGGGCAGTGTGTTAAGCCACTTCACCAACTGGCCAAAAAAAATGGCGCCTCAACTAGGACTTGAACCTAGGACCCCTTGATTAACAGTCAAGTGCTCTAACCAACTGAGCTATTGAGGCATCCTAATGGTGGGCCTGACAGGACTTGAACCTGTGACCTCTCGCTTATCAAGCGAGCGCTCTAACCAACTGAGCTACAAGCCCGTTCCTTCAAAAACAGAACAATTTAATATTACAATAAAATGTTTCATAAATCAAGTCTTTTTTTTAAATTTTGTAATATATTTCCGACTTGCATACTTAGAATAGCAAAGATATGAATAAAAATCAAGCATTTTTTAAAAAATATTGTGATAAATTTCATCTTTTGTTATAATCTTCTAAGAAAAGAGGTGCTTTTATGTATAAAAAAGTCGAAGAAGAAGGATTATTATTAGAAACAATATTAAAATTATTTAACGAACAAAGTCATAAAAAATTAAAATCATACCTAAAAAATAATAGTATTTTTGTAAATGGTAAATCAATTACTGCTTATAACTACAAAGTAAAGAAAAATGATATTATTGAAATTAGAAAAGATTATAAGACTCATAAGAAGTGTCCTTTAAAGATACTTTATGAAGATGAATACTTTTTAGTAATAGAAAAACCAGCACATTTATTAACAATAGCAACTACTAAAGAAAAAGAAAAAACAGCATATCACATTATGCGCCAATTTATTAAAGAAAGAAATAGTAAAGATAAAATCTTTATCTTACATCGTCTAGATAAAGATACATCAGGAGTAGTAATATTTGTAAAAGATGAAAGAGTAAAAGAACTATTACAAAATGATTGGAATAACTTAATAGAAGATAGAGAATATATAGCAGTAGTACCTAAAGGAATAAAGTCATATACTAACTATACTTGTTATTTAAAAGAAGATAATAATTATAAAGTACATGTTACTAATGATAAAAATGGTAAGAAAGCTATCACTTCTATCACCGTATTAAAAGAAAATAAGAATTATTCTTTAATTAAAATAAATATTAAGACAGGTAGAAAAAATCAAATAAGAGCAGTTCTATCACACTTAGGTTATCCAGTTGTAGGAGATACAAAATACGGTAGTGATATTAAAGCTAAAAGATTGTTATTACATGCTTCTAAGATAATTTTAACTAATCCAAAGAATAAGAAAAAATATACATTTGAGAGTAAATTACCAAGAGAATTTCAAAAATATGTATAAAAAATATCTCTTTCTATCATTATAAGATAGAAAGGTGATAAAATGGCAAAATATAAAGTGGAAATTAGTGGAGTAGATACTAGAAATTTAAAAGTATTAACTAATGAAGAGATGGTGGAGTTATTTAAAAATATCAAAACTAATCCTTTTGCTAGAAATGATTTAGTAGAAGGTAATTTAAAGCTAGTACTTAGTATTTTAAAACGATTTAAAAATCATAATGAAAATTTAGATGATTTATTTCAAGTTGGATGTATTGGACTTGTTAAGTCTATTGATAATTTTGATTTAGGTCAGAATGTAAAATTTTCAACCTATGCTGTGCCAATGATTATTGGGGAGATTAGACGTTATTTAAGAGATAATAATAGTATAAGAGTAAGTCGTTCAACCAAAGACTTAGCATATAAAGCCTTAAAATATAAAGAAGAATACATTTTAACTAATGGAAAAGAACCATCTTGTGAAGAGATAAGTAAGCAATTAGATTGTACTACTTATGATGTTTATCATGCTTTAGAGTCATTAAAAGATCCTGTTTCTATGTTTGAACCAATTTATAGTGATGGAGGAGATACTATCTATTTATATGATCAAATAGAAGATAAGAAGCAAACTGGAAGTGAGATAGAAAATCGTCTTGCTACTAATGATGCTATAAATATGTTATCTGATAGATGTCAACAAATATTAGAAGAAAGATTTATTATCGGTAAAACACAAATGGAAGTAGCAGAAGACTTATCTATTAGTCAAGCTCAAGTATCAAGACTTGAAAAAAATGCTGTTAAACAGTTAAAGAAAATACTTAAATAGAATAGTATTTCTTTTTTTTACATAAAAATAAATAGGTGATAATAGTGAGATTATCAGATTTGCAAAACAAAGATATAGTAAATACTATGGATGGTAGAAATGTAGGTAATATAATTGATGTTAAAATAGATCAATTAACGGGTGCTATTGTTTCTTTAGTAGTAGAACCTAATAAGAAAATGTTATCTTTTATGAATAGAGGAGTAGAAGAAGAAATATCTTGGAAGAATATTGAAAGGATAGGAGAAGATGTTATCCTAGTAAGATTAGAATGAATTCTAGAAGACTCCATTTAAAGAAAAGTAAGAAATCTAATCCCATTTCTTTTTTATTAGGAACTATTTTCTTCTCATTTATATTAACGATAATTATTATCTTTAAAGCTGGTAAATATTTAGAAGAGTCAATAACTAGTTATGCTACTATTGAAACTAAAAGAGTAGCAACTACTATTTTAAATGATGTAATTAGAAATTATGATTTTACTAAAGAAGATTTATATAAAATAGTTAAGAATGATTCAAAAGAAGTAGAATTTATTGATTATAATTCTAAAGAAGTTAATGCTATTTTAAATAAAATAAATAAGAATGTTACTGATAGATTACTTGAAATAGAAAGCGGAGATACTAAAAACATTTCCTTATCAGATGGGCTTAAAGGTAGGAAATATATCTATTTAAAAAATGGAGTTGTTTGTGATATACCAATAGGAAGCTTAACAGGTAACTCATTACTTATTAATACTACTATGACTATTCCTATTAGATTTTCTTTTGTAGGAAGTGTTAAAAGCAATTTAGAAGTAAAGGTAAACTCTTATGGCTTTAATAATGCTTTAGTAGAATTATTCATTATAGTAGAAATAACAGAACAAATAACTCTTCCTCATACCTCTAAAGAAATTAAGGTATCAGCAAATATACCACTTGTTACAGAACTTATTCAAGGAAAAGTACCACTATATTATCAAGGGGGACTAGAAAAAAACTCTAATATAAGCTAAAATGTAAGTGGAAAGAGGAAAGTATATGATAGAGTTTTTTAATAATAAATATGAAATAATAAAGGGAAATGAATATTTTGATAAGGAATTAGTAGATTCATTACTAACTGATTATTTTGAACCTTATGATTATATTTTAGGAGATTATGCTTATGACAAATTAAGACTAAAGGGTTATTATGATAGTGATAATAAAAATAGAAATTCAATAAATGATATTAAAGATTTAGATGATTACATAAAAAATTATTGTGCTTATGGTTGTCATTATTTCTTATTAAAAAAGATAAAATAGAAAAAAGTCTTTCTATTTTTGTTTTTTTGTGTTAATATTAGTTTGTAGAATAGCAAGGGAGGAAGATGTCTATGGAAAATAGTCAAAGAAAAGTTATGTCAATTGTGCAAGAAGACGGTTCTATTGATGAAGTAGAAGTTGTTATTGCTTTTGAATTTAAAGATACAAAAAAAGAATATGTAGTTTACACTAAAAATGAAAAAGATGCAAATGGAAATGTTACCGTTTATGTATCTCGTATTGAAAAAAATGGAGAAACTCCACAATTGTTTGGGGTTGATGATGAAACAGAATGGAATAGGGTAAAAGACGTATTGCGTAAATTATCACAATAATAGCGGAGGCATAAAGTATGAGTGAAGAAGAAAAGAAATTAAAAGAAATGGAAGAGTTTGGGGTAGAGCTAATTTTAAATCCAGGTCAGACTGTAGCAAAGTCTTCTCCAACAAAGCTTAAATTACAAGCTTTAACATTTATTATCATTGGTAAAATAGAAAAATATTTTCTAGAGAATAAGTTAGATAAAGTAAAGAAAGCTGCTAAGGAAAGATTAGAACAAAGCAGTTCTATGGCAAAAGAGGAAAGAGAAGCTTACACTAATGCTATTAATAGTGCTGTTGCAAATTTAGAAAAACAAGTAGCTATATTTAATGAAAATTATAGTAGATTAATTCATAGAGGAAAACGTATGTTGAAAGTACCAAGCTATAATTTAAATAAATTAGATTTACAAGCTAAAGTAGATACTGTTAAAAATGCTGTAGATATGGTAGAATCTTACAAGAAAATGACTGATGTATTTGCTAATACTAAAGCTAACTTTACAGGAGAAAGTAAAGATTCTGAAATATCTAAAGCTGAACAAGAAAATATTAGAAGGTCTGTTTATAAGGCTTTAAGTGGCTTTAGTGATAAAGAAATTGAAGATTATTCTAGGAAATTTGATGATACTGACAATCATACAATTGACAAGTTTATCAACAAGAAAGAAAATGATAAAACTAAGGAAGAGGAATTGGATAATTTCTTTGATAGATTTAGTCCAATTAAGAAAGAGAAAAAGTTATCTGATGGAGAATTGAATCAAGCTTTAAATGGTGGATTTGTAGATTTAGAAAAAAAAGATTTAGGTAAAGCTTTAAATGATGGTAAAGTTGCTACACCTAAACATTTAAGTGATAGTGATTTAGATACATCATTAAATAAAAATGAACCTGTTGTGGAAAAGAAAGAATTTTCTAGTATATTCGATGATAAACCTAGTTTAATTGTGCCAGATTGGTTAAAAAAAGATACTGTTGAAATAGAAAGTAAAAAAGATGAGAAACCAACTGAGATTCCTATCTTTGATAATACTTTAAGTAATGATGATATTGCTTTT
Source organism: bacterium (assembly GCA_014846175.1). Lineage (GTDB taxonomy): Bacteria > Bacillota_I > Bacilli_A > RF39 > UBA660 > Onthousia. The sequence goes on from RKAV01000062.1 coordinate 31,891, forward strand.
TATGCTGATAAGCTAACAGGTAAGAAAGAAACTACAATTGATGATGATATAGAAAAGACAGCAGAAAGTTTACCTGATGTTGATGATTTGAAAAATCAATTAAATGAATCTATTAAAGAAATAGAGCAAAAACGTCAAGCTAAAGAAGCTGCTAGAAAAAGTTATGAGCGAGAAAAAGAAGCTAGAGTAAAAGAAGAAGAAGAACTTTCTCTTAGCAAAAAAGAAAATGAAAACTTACGAAAAGAGCTAGAACGTAAGAAGGAAGAACAAAAAAATATTGATGAACTTAATCAAAGAGTTAAACGTGCATTAGAGTATCAAAGACAAATAGAAGAAAATAAAAGAGCTGCTCTTGAAGAAGAGGAAGAAACTAAGAAGTATCAAGAAACTCTTAGACTTGAAAGAGAAAATCAAAATAAAGTAGCTGAAGAAAGAGCAAAGGTTCAATCAGAACGTGCTACTTTACAATCAGAAACAACAGATATTGATGCTGTTTTAAGAAAAAAGAAAGCAATGTTGCAAGAAACAAAAAGACAATTACAGGCTTTTGCTACAACAGATAAAGTGGAAACAGCAAAATATGAAGACTTTTTTGCCCAATTACCACCATCAAGACCTGGTAAAGCTAGATAGGGTACTAAAAAATAGTACTCTTTTTTTGCTTACCTTCATACTATTAAATAGAGGTGGTTAGAATTAAAAATTTTCTTAATTATTATTATCACCTTTATCCAGTAGAAATTATCAAAGAAAAAGAAAACTATAAATTTTATTTAAATGATAAATTATATATTCTTTATTTAATAACTAATAAAGAACAAGAAGTAAAAGAACAAATTATATTAAATAAAGAACTAGTTTATTATAATTATCCTTCTTTAGTTATAAATAATGTTTTTAATAATAGTTATTCACTAATAGAGGGAAAGAATTATATACTTGTTTGTTATAATTTTTCTAATAGAAAAATTATGGAAACTGATCTAACTAAAGATATTTATATTAATAAAAATAATTATTTAATACTTAATAGAAGTAATTGGTATGATTTATGGTGTAAAAAGGTGGATTATTTTGAATACCAAAAAAACTATATAAAAGATAAATATCCTTTATTATATAATACTATTGATTATTTTATAGGTTATGCTGAAGTAGCTATTAGTTATTTATCTGAAGTTAATAAAATAATTAAAAGAGATAGTAAAGATTATTTAACTATTTGTCATAAAAGAGTTTACTTTAATGATGATTTAAATAACTTTTATAATCCTTTTTCTCTTATTATTGATTATAAAGCTAGAGATGTAGGGGAATACTTGAAAAGTTTATTATTTTATGGTTATCAAGAAAAGCAAATAAAAGAACTATTATTAGTTATAAATAGTTCTTATCAAAGACATTTATTAATGGCTAGAGTATTATTTCCAAGTTTTTATTTTGATTGTTATGAGGATATTATTAATGGTATAACGGGGGAAGAGAAAATAATTAGTATTTTAAATAAAATAAAAGATTATGAAGACTTTTTAGTTTATCTTTATAATCTTTTAAGAGAAACTGATTATTTAATCCAAATTGATTTCTTAGAGAAACCTAGTTTGTTTCATTAATATTTCTTACTTCTTTAACTTCTTCTATTTCATTCATTATCATTTGTTCAATACCATCTTTTAAAGTAACATCTAAGAAGTCACAGTTAGCACAAGCACCACCTAAACTAACATAGACAATACCATCTTTATAACTTATAAAGTCAAGGGTTCCTCCATCACTTACTAAAAAGGGACGTAATTCATCAATTATTTCTCTTACTCTTATTTCTATTTGTTCATCATTCATTTTTATCACCAAGACCATTATACGTAAATTAATACTTTTCGTAAAGAAAAAAGTGTGTTATAATTTATATGTGGTGAGAAGTGATGCATGAAAAGTACAAGATTGGTTCTGTTGTACTGGGTTATGTCACTGGTATTAAAGAGTATGGGATTTTTGTTCAATTAGATAATAATACAAGCGGTTTAATTCATATTTCAGAGATTTCAAATAAATTTATTAAAGATGTTAATGATTATGCTGCTGTTGGAGAACTTATTAGAGTAAGAATTGTAAGGGAAGAAAAAAATAATCATTATTCTTTGAGTACTATGAATCTTGATTATCGTATTACTAAAAAGAGAGGTAGTAGGATAAAAGAGACACCATCAGGATTTAAAAATTTAGCTATATTTATAGAAAAAATGCTAAAAGATGAAAAAAAATAAAAAAAGTTTGCAAAAGTGTTGACAATAGTTAAATAAATTGGTATATTTAATTTCGTCAAGTGGTTACTTGGGCGATTAGCTCAGTTGGTTAGAGCACCTGCCTTACAAGCAGGGGGTCATAGGTTCGAGTCCTATATCGCCCACCATTAAGATGCCGAAATAGCTCAATAGGTAGAGCAACTGATTTGTAATCAGTAGGTTCCGGGTTCGATTCCTGGTTTCGGCACCATTTTATTGTTTATAGTCGGAGAGGTAGCGAAGTGGCTAAACGCGACAGACTGTAAATCTGTTCCTTCGGGTTCGATGGTTCGAATCCATCTCTCTCCACCATCTTAGTTATTGCCTCGTAGCCAAGTGGTAAGGCATCAGACTTTGACTCTGACATGCGTTAGTTCGAATCTAACCGAGGCAACCATTTTTTAAATATTTGATCCGCTAGCTCAGTCGGTAGAGCATTTGACTTTTAATCAAAGGGTCATGAGTTCGAATCTCATGCGGGTCACCATGATGTGCCTGAGTGGCGGAATTGGTAGACGCACAGGACTTAAAATCCTGCGAAGGTCATACTTCGTGCCGGTTCAAGTCCGGCCTTAGGCACCATTTATTTGGAGGAATACCCAAGTCTGGTTGAAGGGACCGGTCTTGAAAACCGGGAGGTCGTGCAAACGGCGCAGGGGTTCGAATCCCTTTTCCTCCGCCACTTAAATTTATATATTGATATCGCGGGATGGAGCAGTTGGTAGCTCGTTGGGCTCATAACCCAGAGGCCGGAGGTTCGAGTCCTCCTCCCGCAACCATAATGGTTCCGTGGTGCAGCTGGTTAACACGTCTGCCTGTCACGCAGAAGATCGCGGGTTCGAGCCCCGTCGGAACCGCCATTATTTGGTTTCATAGCTCAGTCGGTAGAGCAAAGGACTGAAAATCCTTGTGTCGGTGGTTCGATTCCACCTGGAACCACCATTCGAGAATTTAAATTATAAATATAAAAGATACTTACTTGGTATCTTATTTTTTTGTCAAATTGTGTCATCTTTGAAAGAATATTTATACATAAATATCATCTCTTGTTATAATTAAATAGAAAGGTGATGATAAATATGTTTAATGATAAAATAGTTTTAGTAACAGGAGGTACTAGAGGTATTGGTTATGCTATAGTAGAAGCATTTTTAAAAGAAAAAGCAAAAGTAATACTTTTTGGTTCGAGAGAAGAAAGTGTTACTAAAGCAATTAATTCTTTAAAAGATGAAAATAATGAATATAAAGTAGAAGGTTATTTTACTAATTTAGCTAATTTAGAAGAAATGGAAAAAGTAACTAAAGAAATAGCTACTAAATATGGAAGAATTGATGTTTTAGTAAATAATGCTGGTGTGTCATCAAGTACACCTATAACAAGTTATACAGAAGAAGAATGTGATAAGATTATTAATCTTAATATAAAAGGCGTATTTGCTACTTCTAAAGCAGTTATTCCATATATGACAGGTGATAACCCATCTATTATAAATGTTAGTTCTATGGTTAGTTTTTATGGACAATCTAGTGGTTGTTTATATCCAACTAGTAAATTTGCTGTTAATGGTTTAACTAAGAGTCTAGCAAGAGAATTAGGTAAAAAGAAAATAAGAGTAAATGCAGTAGCACCTGGTATAACAAATACCGATATGGTTAAAAATTTACCTGATGAAATGATTAAACCATTAATCAATATGATACCATTAGGAAGAATTGGTGAACCTGATGATATTGCTAATGCTGTTTTATTCTTAGCTAGTGATAAAGCAAGTTATGTAACAGGAACTATTCTTCAAGTAGACGGAGCAATGATGTGTTAAATAATGAAGACTTTTTAAGCTCTTTTTGAATAATAATATACAAAGGAAAAGATTTAGGATGATTATTTAGTAATCTATAAAGATTAGTTAAACTAGATACTCTAGTGAAAGAATAATTCTTATCTTTCCTTTTTATTATGCTTTTATCTTCATTAATTAAATAACTAGGATAATTAATACCCTTTAAATATTGATAAACAGTAGCATCGCTAGTTTCAAAAGAAAATTTTAAATTATTATATCTTTGTATTTCTACTAGAATTAAATCAATAAATAGATTAGTCTTATCATTCATATTAGAAATTGTTAAGATAAGTTCTTTTTGATAATTTTTAAATAGCTCTAATATTTCCTTAAAAGTATATAAATTAGTACTTTTCTTAATCTCTTTAAAAGTTAAATTATTAAAAGATGTATCACTATTAATTACTATAACAACATTATCACTAGTAAGACCTAATCTAATTCTAAAGCCAGTAATACAATTACTTGTTAAGAGAAGTTTATCATTATCTTCTATTATGTCATCTATAATTAATTTCATAAATAAAATCCTTTCATTTATTAAGACATCTATAATATTTTATGCTTTTAATCTTCAAAAAGTCCTAAAAATATGATATAATATCAGGCAGAAGAAGAGGTGGTAGATGTGGCATTAAAAGATGTTAGAGGTATAGGGCCAAGGTCTTTAGTCCTTTTAAATAAAATGGGTATTCAAACAGTAGATGATTTAGTAACCCATTATCCATTTCGTTATGATATTTTGAAAAGAGGATCACTTACTGATACAGTTGATGGTGATCATATTATTATAGATGGAAGAATAGAAAGTAGTCCTATTCTTGTAAGATTCAAAGCAGGTCTTAATAAAATGAACTTTAGATTAGTTACATCATCTGGTGTGGTTGGTATTTCAATATTTAATAGAGCATTTCTAAAGAGTCATTTAGTAGTAGGAACTGGTGTTACAGTAATAGGTAAATTTGATAAGAGAAAGAATGTTATTACAGCATCAGATATAAAGTTAGAAACGTTATCTGCTAAGATTAAGATAGAACCAGTTTATCATTTAACTAATGGAATTACTAATAAGAATATTTCTACTTATATAAATATGGCTTTATTAGGTAATTATAAAGAAATAGTAGATTTTATTCCTTTAGAGTATCAAGAAAAATATAATTTTGTTAATAAAAGAACAGCGTTAAATATAGTACATAATCCACCTTCTCTTGAAAAGTTAGAAGAAGCAAAGAATAGACTTAAATATGAAGAATTATTTTCTTTTATGTTTAAGATTAACTATTTAAAAATGGAGAATAAGAATAAAAATTCTGGTATAAAAAAGGAAATAGATACTAAGAAAATAGATGAGTTTATTAAAACACTTCCTTTTGAACTTACAACTGATCAGGAAAAAGCAGTTTCTGATATTGTAAAGGACCTAGCTAGTGAAGGTAAGATGAATAGATTATTACAAGGTGATGTTGGTAGTGGAAAAACAATAGTTTCTTTCCTTGCTATATATGCAAATTTTTTAGCAGGATATCAGAGTGCTTTAATGGCTCCTACAGAGATTCTTGCTATGCAACATTATAATAATATGAAGGATATTTTTAAAGATATTAATATAAATATTGCTTTATTGACTAGATCAACTAATAAGAAAGAAAAAGACAAGATTTTAACAAGTCTTGCTAATAATGAGATAGATGTAATTGTTGGAACTCATTCTTTAATTCAGGAAGAGGTTAAATATAGTAATTTAGGATTAGTTATTACTGATGAACAGCATAGATTTGGGGTTAATCAACGAGCTAATTTAGAAAATAAGGGTAAGAAACCAGATACTTTATATATGAGTGCTACTCCAATACCTAGAACTTATGCTTTAACAATCTTTGGTGATATGGATGTATCTACTATTAAAACAAGACCAAAGGGTAGGAAGAAGATACATACGGTAGTAAAAAAAGAAACTGAAATGAAAGATGTTTTGACGATGATGTATGAAGAATTAAAACAAGATCATCAGATATATGTAATTGCACCATTAATAGAAGAAAGTGAAAATAGTGATTTAGCTAATGTTAATGAACTTAAAGATAAGTTAACAGTTGCTTTTGGTAGTAAATATAAGATAGGATTAATTCACGGAAAGATGGCTACAGTGGCTAAAGATAAAATAATGAATGATTTCCTTCTTAATAAGTGTCAGATTTTAATTAGTACTACAGTTATTGAAGTAGGGGTAGATGTTCCTAATGCTACTATGATGGCTATTTTTGATGCTAATAGATTTGGACTTTCAACACTTCATCAGTTAAGAGGAAGAGTAGGAAGAAATGATTTACAGTCACATTGTGTTTTAATAAGTAATCAGGATACGGAAAGACTTCATATTATGGAGAAGACCACTGATGGGTTTGAAATAAGTGAAGAAGACTTTAAACTAAGAGGACATGGTGATTTATTTGGTACTAAACAAAGTGGTGATATGTCCTTTAAAATAGCTAATATAAAGAATGATTATTCTATCCTTTTAAGAGCTAGAGAAGATTCTTATCAATACCTCCTAAAGAAGACGGAAGAAGAAAAACAATTAAAGATGAAAATTATTGAATCAATTATACATAGTTAAGTGTAAAGAAGTGGAAAGTTTCGGAAATAAAATTGACATCTTGGCATTTTTTAGTTATTATTAAGTTACATGATAGGTAGCTTTTACTATTTATCATGAGGTATAATCTACTGCTTTTTATGTAGATATACTTACCGAAACCCCCTGAAGTTCCCTCGAAAGAGGGAACGCTTTTTGTTTTATAAGGCTTTCTGAGGTTTTTAATTTTTTCTAGATACCAAGCCAGATACCAAAAACCTTTTTTCAGATACCAAATTTATTTTTTATTTAAGTTTATTTAAATACCTAGATTTAAATTATCTATGGTATTTTTTACATTAGTAAGATTATTTGGAAACATGTGAGCATAAGTATCTAATGTTTCTTTAGTACTAGCATGTCCTAAATACTTAGATACAGTTGTTACTGGTTGACCAGTATTAATTAATAATGATGCACAACTATGCCTAAAAGAGTGTAGTGGAATTCTTCTAATATTAGCACTTTCAGCAATTCGCTTATTTATTCTATGCATCATTCCAAATGTTAGTGGATCTAATTCTCCAAAGATAAACCATTTTTCATTAAATCCGTAGTATTTCTTTTTATCATTATAAAGATTTACTAAATCATTGTATAAGACATCGGTAAGAGGTAATGTTCTAATACTTTTAGAAGTTTTAGGTGGAGTTAATTCATAATATTTTTGGCTATCTTTAACGCTATTAGCTTGTTTAGTAATAGATACTAACTTATTATTCCAATCTATATCAGACCATTGGAGACCTCTTGCTTCGCCTCTACGTAATCCACAATAATATAACATTTCAAACATTGCTTTATCATTTAGATTGGTAGTTCCTGTGATATATTTTTGGAATTTCTCAAATGTGTAAACATCTTTTTCCACTTTCATTTCATTAGGGTCTTTAAAGAACTCTATTTTTTTATAAAATTTCATTAGATTGATATCATACATTTTCATTCCCCAATTAAGAATAATCTTAAGAAATTTTTGAACATCATTTCTAGTAGAACATTTAATAGGTTTATTCCATAAGTCTTGTTGGAACTTATGATATAGATTCCCATCCATATCTTTTAGTTTAACATTCTCAAAATCAGCAAAATATCTTCTTCTTTTTAAATATGTTTCCATTGTTCTTCTTCTAACTTTATTTTTTTGAGATTCGATATATTGGTCGGTTAGAGTACCAAATGTCATATCCATATATCCACCAAATTCTACTTTACTATTTAAAAACTCTCTTTCAGCATTCATAGCATCTAATTTAGTTTTATATGCTTTAGAAAAACTTTTTTTCCATTTTCCGTTTTTATCTTTTTCATTCCAATAATATTTATATTTACGACCATCTTTAGTCCATTGATTCTTAGGTAATTTATATATTCCCATATTTCATTCCTCCTTTTTTGTTGGGATTTATAAATATACCAGTTCGTAACGATTATATTTTATCATACAAACTACGAATATTTATAATCATCTCTCAAAATCATCACGTGATTTATTTTTATTTAAATGTTGTTTTGCTTTATCGATAGCAAAGTCAGGATCATTAGCTTGATGCCAATTATATGGAATATGAAGTACATCTAATAATTTTGTAGTTAAAGAGTATATTTTGTTTTGAATCGTAATTTTAAAATTATTAAATTCTTCAGTTAATTCTTGAAATTTATTTTTCCAAAATCCTATTTCTTTATTTTTATTTTCAATAATTTCTTTTTGACTATCAATAATTTTCTTTTGATTAATATAAGTCTCTCCTGATTTAAAGTTATTAACTTCTTGAGTCAAAGTTTTAATTTCTAAATCCTTTTTAATATTATCTTCAGCAAGTTCTTTTGAGTAAGCAGATAGATTATCTATATCTTCATCTTTATATTGTTTTAAAATACCTTTTTTAATAGGATTTAAGATATCTTTAGATGTTTCTATATCAACTTTATCAATAAACTTGTTTTCGGTTTTATTTGCCTCTTTTAATAGTTTGTTTTCATTTTTGATTTCTCGATTTAAAGCATTTAACTCAATTTGTTGTTTCATAGCATTAGTTAAATGAGTTTTATCTTCACCAATTTCTCCTCTAAATAGATTGAATCCTTTAGATTTGATAAATTCATTATAATCATCTTGGAGTAGAGTATAAGATGCATTACCACCTTTTTGTTTCCAAAATTGATCTGAATTTAGAAATTTACCTTTAACAGTTTCATAAATATTTTTACCATTCTTATCTTTCTTTTGAATAGGTACTAATTTCTTTTCTCCTTTTTTATTAGTTATTTCGTGTTTTAATTGATGACCATTTTCATCTAACTCAAATACTTTTCTCTTAACAACATTCACTACTGGAGTGAAATATATATGCATATGTGGTGTAGATTCATCAAGATGTATTGCTGCATATCTTATATTTTCACTACCTACATATTCTTTAATAAAGTTTAAACTTTCATCAAAGAACTTTTTTATTTCGGTTGGTAAATTATGATTTTCATCTATGACTACATGTCTAATAGGCTGACCTGCCTTATCGCCAGTTTTATAAAATTCTCCGGTATCTTTAAATTCCATTCCATAGTGTTCGAAGAATTCTTGACCACTTGTTATTATTAAACCATTCAATACTTTTGTACTTTTCTTATTTGGATTATAGTTTATATTGTTTGAATAAAGATAATCAAAAGTTGAACTAGCTAGAGTAGGACCATCATAATTTATTAATTCTATATTATAAGGAGTTCTAGTGTTATCATATTTACCAGAACCTTTTCTTTCTTTTAATTCTTTATCTATTCCACCAATATCTGATGCTTTAAATTTTTCTAATCGTAGTGCTTGTTTTCCTGAGTACATTTATTTTGACCTCCTTTCAATGATTGTTTTAAAATAATACTCTATCTCACTAGGGCATAATATATGCCCAACCGTGAGCTAAGGAATATTCCTTAGAATCCTTTATGCTTGTAATAGCTAGAACCAATACCTAATAAATAGGTAAAGGCATTCGCTATCACAAGATTAATTAAACGATATACTATATCATTTAATTAATGGATAATGAATTCACTATCGCCACTTCCAACCTTACAGGTTAGAACGTGCCTCGTTCATTCATTATTTTCAGAAGGTTCTTCATAAGAACAATGCCATAATCTCTCATTAGCAGTTCTTTTACTTGTTATATGAAGACCTTCTTTCTCCAACAAACTTAGGTTTCTTTGAATTAAACCTCCAAGTTGTGTTGGTGTTAATAAAATATTTGTTTTAGATAAGATATCTGATATAGTGTAATCAAAATCTTTCTTAGCAACTGCATATTTTATAAATAGTAGTAGATTATAATCAGTTTCATCGTCAGTGTTTTCATCTATAACACTAAATGTTTGATTTTCATTTCTTTTTAAATTCAATTCTAATCTACTAAAATCTCTACCTTTATAATCTAAAGTTAGTTTATTACAATTACTTTTTGATTCTTTTAATTTCATAATTCCAGATGCATCAGCAGTTAGTCTGACACTACCCATAATTCCATTACTTTTATTTAAGTGATGTGTAACAAATAATGTACAGTTATATTTTCTACATATTTCTTTAAACTTTTTAAATACAACATTATTTATTTCCTGATAATCGTTTTGATTATAGTTACTATCAAATTTAATGTCTTTAAACATATCAATTATTACGAATAATGGTTTTTTATCAAAGGTTAATTCATGAATATCTCTTTCTATATCTCTGATATAAAAATCTGGAATATCATCTATATCTATAATGTGTAATTTATCTACATTAGGGTTCAAATTCATTAATTTAAATCGGTCTTGTAATTGATTTATGTCGCCCTCTGTGGTAATATATAAGACATGAGAGGGATTTACTTTGAATCCTAAAAAATCTTCTCCAGTAGTAAGAGAGAAGGCAAGTTGCTGAGCAAACATTGACTTGCCAACCTTAGGATGAGATACAAGTAGATAAACTCCATTTGATATCATTAGGTTTTCGACGATGATATCTTTTTTTATGCTTTTATTTACTTCGTTTATTTGTTTCAATTTGTATCTCCTTTCTTACATGTTTTTAATTAATTGTTTACTAGAAACTCTAGATTCTAAATAAGAAATATCTATATCAAAGAATGCTACAACTTCTTTAGTTGGTACAACAGACTTTGGAATTAGATAACCTTGCTTTTCTAATTTGTCTTTTATTTTCTTTTTAGCCTTTAGTGCAGAATTCCTACCAAGATGTCCAAGTTTCATAATATCTTCTAGAGTGCACCATTGCTTAGCTACTAAATTTAATGTTTCTTCTGCAGTCATATTTTTATCTCCTTTCCTTTAATCTTTTTGTGGTGATACATAAATGTAATAAGTATCATCAAGTGAATTATAGATAATATATTTTTTCTTTCTTAATTCTCTAAATGCCAGTGCAACATCTTTTCTACTATCATTACTAAGAGAGTAGAGGTCAGTATTTTCAAGTTCTTCATTAGTTCTAACTAATAGAGAATTAAGCATACTAGTTGTTCCGATAGATAAATCTTTAGGAATAATAAATTCTTCAATATTATCTTTCTTAAATAATCTCATATTCACATTCTCCTTTCTTATCAGTGTCCGACATTAAGGACAATTCAAATATAACATTGTCCGAGAATACTGTCAATACAATTTGGCCGAAAAACTAGACATTTAAACAAAAATGTGGTAAAATCAAATTATTGAGAGAAAAAAGGGGAGAAAGAAGTGTTATTATGAACTCAGAAGAACTTAAAAATTTAATTGAATCAGCAAGAGAGGTTAAAGGTATTTCACAAAGAGAACTAGCTAAATTAACAGGTATTAGTAGAAGTACTTTAAATGATTTAATTAATGGAAAAATAAAAAAAGTAGATATTGATGATCTACGTAAAATTGCAGAAACTTTAGATATGTCATTACAAAAGCTATTAAAAGCTTCTGGTTATGATGAAATGTCTTTATATTTTCATGCTCATAAAAATAAGGATAAATATGCTGATAAGTCTAGTAAAGATTTAAAAGAATTAATTGAACAATATAAAGAATCAGAAACGGATTTATTACAATTTGATTTTACTAAAAGAGAAAATGCTAGAAAAGCATCATTTATAATTTTTGAAGTAGCAGAACACTTGACTTTACTTAAAGATGGTAAAAGTAAATACACTTTAGAACAAGCAATAGAAGAATTAAATAAAGCACAAGAATTACTTAATCCAATTATGGATAAGTATGATTATAAAAAATTACCAAAGAAAGATTAGTTAAGAGGTGTTGCAATGCGAATAGGAATAGATATAGATAATGTTCTATCTAATTTTAATGATGTATTATTAAACGAATATAAGAAACATGATAATGCAATAAATGGCAAAGGTATAGTTCATCAAGATTTATATATTAGAAATATGTTTAATTGGGATAAAGAATATGAAAAAAATTTTTACAAAGAAAATATTGAGTATTTTGCAAGCCTATTTGAACCGATTGAAGAATGTTCTAAATATGTAAAATTATTAAAAGAAGAAGGAAATACAATTTATATCATTAGTGGTCGAGATAATGGTGAATATTCTAACCCATATAAAATGACCATTGATTGGTTAAAAAAATATGATATTGTTTATGATAAATTATTTTTGGTAGATGCTTATAATAGTCATTCAAAAACAGAAATATGTATAGAATACAATATTGATGTAATGATAGATGATTCTAAAAGAATGTGTAAGGACATAAAGGATAATGGTATTAGAGCATTACTTATGGATACACCATATAATAGAGATACAAATGAATTTGAAAGAGTTAATTCATGGAAAGAAATTTATAACAAATTATCTAATAAAAAAATTAATGTGATACTTGATACAGATACTTATAATGAATGTGATGACCAATTTGCATTAGCCTATTTAATTAAGTCACAAGATATGTTTAATATTGAGGCAATTACAGTAGCACCATATTCTCATACAAAAAGAGATGTAAAAGTAATAGATGGACAAGAGTTGAGTTATAATGAAATTTTAAAAATATGTAATTGGTTAAATTTTGATACCATTGATAAAGTATTTAAAGGATCAATGGACTATATTCAAAATGGATATGATGAAAATAATGATGCAGTAAATAAAATAATTGAAGTGGCGCTTAAAAACGATAAAACCTATATATTAGGAATTGGAGCTATAACTAATATTGCTTTAGCTATAAAAAAAGAACCTAAGATAATTGATAGAATAGAAATCATTTGGTTAGGTGGAAATGAAATAGAATATAAAGATAATTTAGAATATAATTTCAAACAAGATATAGAGGCTGTAAAAATAGTGTTTGATTCTACAGTGAAAATGACTATACTACCTTGCAAAAATGTAGTATCAGATTTAAGAATAGATATAGCTGAATTAAAAAGTAAATTAGATAATAGGAAAGAATTAAATAAATATTTAATTGAGAGATTTTATAATGATGGATATCATGGAATACAAGAAACAAGAGTAATATGGGATATATCAGTAATAGCATATATGATAAATAAAAATTGGTTTGAAACAGAAAAAATTAGTTGTCCCAATATCAAGGAAGATAGTTCTTATGAATTAACTGATAATAGACATAGTATAACTTTTGTAACTAAATTAGATAGAGATAGAATATATGAAGATTTATTTAGAAAGTTAGGAGTATGAATTATGAAATTAACAAGCGATGAAGCATTAAAACTAATTGAAAAAGAAAGAAATGAAACATCAAATGAACGATGGATAAATCATTCTATTTGTGTTGGTAATGCTGCAGGTAAAATAGCAGAAGCATTAAATTTGAATATAGATTATGCAAAAACCTTAGGATATATTCATGATATTGGCAAAAAATTTAAGTATGATGAAAAAGGTGTATTTCCACATGCAATGAATGGATATAAATATATTAAATCATTAGGATATGACGAGGATTATGCAGGAATTTGTATTAAACATTCATTTTTAAATAATGATATAGATTGTATTTCAAACGATCGTGATGAAACAGATAAAAGTAATGAAAATTATGATTTTGTAAAACAGTATATAAGTAAAGAATATTCCATATATGAAAAAATTATAAATCTTTGCGATTTAATGTGTACTACAAAAGTTTTAACAGTGGATAAAAGAATGATAGATTTGTTATATAGACATGGTGTCTATGCTAAAACACATTATCATATAGAAGAAACTATTAAATTGAAGGAATATTTTGATAATTTATTAGGATACAATTTATATGATTTGTTTTCTGAGATAAAAGAAAATTTGTAGGTGATGTTATGCGAATAGGAATAGATATAGATGGCGTATTAACCGACATAGAACAATGGCAGTTAGATTATGGAAGTAAGTTTTATTTTGAAAAATATAATAAACAAATATTAGATAATGAAGGCTATGAAACAACTGATATATTTAAAGTTGATAGTAAATTAGATGATGAGTTTTGGACTGAATATTTCAAAGATTATTCGATAAATGTTGATGTTAGAAAATTGGCTAGCGAGGTAATTAAAAAACTAAAACAGGATGATAATGAAATTTATATTATTACCGCAAGAGGTAGTTTTTTATCACATTCTGCAAATGTAATGCTTTTTGAAGAAAATAAAAATATTGTTTTAGAGTGGCTTAGAAAAAATGAAATTGAGTATGACAAAATAATATTTAGTCCAGAAGATAAACTTAGTATATGTATAGAAAATAATATTGATGTAATGATAGAAGATAAAGTTGATAACATAAATAAAATATCATCTAGAATTCCAGTTATATGTTTTCATGCAGGATATAACAAAAATTGTATTGGTGATAATATTATTAGATGTTATAGTTGGTATGACATATATAGTAAAATAAATAAAATGGTTCAAAAATGAAAAGATTACTAAGAATTAGTTTTGATTTATCATTATTATCATTTATACCAATAATATCTTGGTTTTTACTTGGAATAATAGTTGATAAGAATTTAATTAATATATTTACACTAACTTATCCGTTACAATTTATATATTATATAATTAAATCTATATTTTCTACTGGAGCTAATATAAGTAAAGAAAAAGATAAAAACGAAAATGCAGTAATGTCAGGTTTAGTATTAGGAACAATTGTTTCTATAATTATTTTTACTATAATTCTATTAAATGTGGATAATTATATTAGTTTTATGAATATGGATATAAGTACATATAAAAACTTTACTATATATTCAATATTACAACTATTCATTTGTTTAGAATTTGCGATGATGCAAGATAAACTATATTATGAAGAAAAAAATAAATTAGCAAATAAGTATTCTTTAGTATTTAATTTGTTAAATTTTATATTATTGATTGGAACATCTTTAATAACAAAAAATCAAATTATTATAATTGCAACAACATTGATTCCATTAGCGATATATACTTTGTATATTTATATTAAAAATAGTAATAATTTTAAATTTAATATTAATGTATTAAAATGTATAAAATACGATTCAGTTGAATTGTTCAATAATATTGCATTCTTTTTAATATTCTTGTTTGGATTATCTAATGCCTTAGAATATGGAGAAATGTATGCAACTGCTTTAACTTTTATAGCATTAATAACAGATACACAGTGGGATACTTTTGTTGCTATAAAAGAGGCAGCAACAATAGATATTAGTAAAAGAAAATTTAATTATATAGAACATAGAAATAATGCTTACAAATTATTAGGAATATTATTTGGGACAAGCTTAATTATGTTTGTATTATTATATGGATTTTATGATTTAGATTTTAAAATTACAATGCTATATTTTTCATTTGAAATAGTTAATTTTTTAATTTATCCAATATATAGAATTAAAACTTGTTATTTACAATTGGAATATTCAGCTTTTAAAATTACATCAAATAAGATAATAGCATCAATACTTAGAATGTTTATTTCGTTATTAAAAACACCATTTTGTACAGGAATAGGACAAGTGTGTTCATCAGTTTATCAATTTATAACAGTTAGTATAATGTTTGGTCATAATTTTAAAATTGATAAAACAGGTTGTGTTGTTAAAAAGAAATCAATATTGAATAATGACACTATGACATTATAAATGTGAGTAGGATACTAACAAACAATGTGTCATGTATCATTTAATAATAAAAATAATGAAATATGTGATATAATAGTATATATAAAAAGAAGCGCTAGTACAGGCTTATGATTATAAGTTTTTGTATTGGCGTTTTTTTCGTAGTAAGGAAGTGATAAAATGAATTTAAATTTAGAAAATGGATATACTGTTACTTTACCTTCAAAAGGAAAGCATAATATATATTATGGACCAAATAAAATAGGTAAAACTCAGATATCTCGTTCGATGAAAAAATATTATGAAGAAATAAGTGAAAAAGTTCTTTTGTTTAATGAAAATATTTTAAGTGATATGATTATTCAAAGTAGTGAAGATATTAATTCTTTTGAAGTAATGCCTATGGCACAAGAGTATAATAAATACTATAATAATATGCAAAAAAGTAAAGAAAAATTATCAATGAAAAATAGTTTAAAGGATTTATGCTTAGTTAATACAAAAAAGGCATTTCAAGGGTTTGAAAAAATAAGTGAGTATATTAATGATGATAATACTTATTCTTATAATGGTGATGCTTTATCACCAGTTTATAGTCAAGATGATATCAAGGATATGTATAAGCCAAAAAAGGTAAATATGAATATTTTTGAAATAATTGATAATCTGAAAAAGGATAATATCAAAATAATACCAGATAATGTTAAGAAAATTGTTGAGTATGATATATATAACATTCAATTGAAAATAAATCAAGACCCAGATAAATACAAGAATTGTCCTGTTTGTTTTTCACCTATTTGTCAAGAGAATTTAGATAATATAAGGGAAAGCATTGAAAATGGTTCAATCGAAAAAGAATTGCAATTATCAATATTATTCTATTTAGATAATAAAAGTGATATTTTAAGAAATAAAATGTCTGAGATATTATTATGTGAATCATATGAATCCTTTGAAAAAGATTTTAAGTTAGATGTTGAAAAATCTATTATTTCTTATTTAAGTAATCAGTATGATAAAAAGGATGTTATAAATTATAAAGAAAATAAAACAAAAGTTGAAGAAATATTAAATAAAACAAAGGATTTTAAAATAAATGAAAATGTTGAATTAAGTAATTATATAAAAAATAAATTAAAGAATCATACGGTTTATAAAAATACAGATATAGAAATAAAAATTAGTGATGGAAAGTTAAAAGTTTTAAATAGTCAAGTTGAATATGATAAAATGTCTAAATCGGAACAAAATTATTTCAAATTTCTTTATTTTGATATTTTAGTTCATCAAAAGATTTTAGAAGGGAATTTGCATATAATTATTGATGATCCATTTGATAGTTATGATGATATTTATGTCCAAGATTCAATAGCAATAATAACAAAATTAATAAATGAACATATTGAAGATATTGATACAATTGATATTTTTTCTCACAGTATGTATATTCTTGATTTATATGATTCATTGAAAAAAATATATAATAAATTTAATATTTACTGGATGGATCAAATTGGTTTAACAAAAGAAATAAATATATTTGAAGATGGCTATCTTTTGTTTGAAAAAATAGATATAAATCCTTACGATTATGGAATTATATTGAAGATTAGCGATAAAATGGTTGATAAATATTCATTGATTGTATTTGCTGCACTTTTAAGAAATGAAATAAATGTAGAGCGTTTGTTATTTAAAAATAATAGCAATGGTGAACTTTCTGATGTGAAAAATAAAGTAGAAGAACTATATAATAAAATATCAGAATCAATCGATCATGTGAGGGAGGAAATATCAATAATTGAATTAAATAACATTATTAATGAAATATTTTATTTTGGCTTAAACGATAACGAAATACAGAATGTGTCATCTTTATTTGATGATATTTCAAAAGATTATGTTGATATAGATATAAAAGCAAAAACTGGTTCTGGAAATGTTGTATCGGTTCCTAAAAATGATATTTGTTATATATTAATTTATAAAATATTATTTGGTTTGAAAATTAGAAGATTATTAGAAAAGAAGGTTTATGATATTGTACAAGAAGACTACACTGAAGTGTGGGATTTAATTGAAAAAATACCAAATACTCCATTGTATGATTATTATAATTTATATAAATACATAATTAATTCGTTTAATCATTCTTCATCAAGAGTTGTTCCACCAATTTTTGTGTATAGTTTCAAATCATTACGAGAAATGTATGAAGAATTACAAGCATTGTAGAATTCTAGATACCAAAACTAGATACTAAATCTCAAAAATAAAGCTATTTTTATAAGCTTTGATAAATTTTTATAAAAGAAAAAGCCTTATTTTGCAAGACTTTAACAAATTATTAAATTATTACGAACTGATAATAATATTTCCCCCTGAAGAGGAATCGAAAGATTCCTCATTTTTGTTTTTTGCTTGAAATTACAAGGGTTTGTTAATTTTAAATTTTATAAATTAATGCTTTCAACTACCAATTAACTACCAAAATCTACCATTGTAGCATCAGTACAAGTTAGTTTATTTATGGTATTTACAGCATCATAAAGTTTATCTTTGAACATATGAGTATAAGTATCTAAAGTTTCTTCGATTGAAGCATGACCTAAGAAATCAGATACAACTGCTATATTAGTATTATTATTAATTAATAGTGATGCACAACTATGCCTAAAGTCGTGTAATCTTATTCTTTTAATATTAGCTTTTTTAGCAATTTCAATATTCTTATGCCTCATTTGATAGAATGTTATAGGAAGATAATTTCCAAATATAAACCATTCATCGTTAAATTCAGCAAATTGCTTTTGCTCATCATATAGCTTTTTTAAATCATTAAATAATACATTAGCAATAGGTAATATCCTATTACTTTTTTTAGTTTTTGGCTGTGTTAATTCATAATTTGTACAAGTTTCAGATCCATGTGTAACAGCTTGTTTTGTAATAGATACTGATTTATTATTCCAATTAATATCTTTCCATTGTAAGCCTCTAGCTTTACCTCTACGAAGTCCTAGATAATATAAAGTTTCATACATACATTTAATTTGTAAGTTAGGGGATTCTGATATAAATTGATTAAATTCTTCTAAAGTATAGAAATCCATTTCTTTCTTTAAATCAGATGCTGTAGTAAAACTTTCCATTCTGCTATAAAATTTACTCATATTGAAACCATAAGTCTTAGTTGCCCAATTAATTACAATCTTTAAGAATTTTTGAATTTCATTTTTATAACTATTTGAACAATCTACTTTCATCATTTCAGCTCTCCATCTTTGATAATGAGTAGCATCCATATCTTTTAATTTAACTTTATCAAACATTCCAATATATTTAATTCTATCTCGATAAGTCTTTAAAGTTGACCATCTTACTATATTTTTTTGAACTTCGTAATATTTTGTGTACAAA
Organism: bacterium; assembly: GCA_014846175.1. Taxonomy (GTDB): domain Bacteria; phylum Bacillota_I; class Bacilli_A; order RF39; family UBA660; genus Onthousia. Next base: position 51,210 of record RKAV01000062.1, read on the forward strand.
TCTTTGAAGGTCATATTCATATCTCCTTCAAATACTTCAGCCATTTTTAAATATTCTTTTTCAGCACGTTTTGCTTCTGCCTCAGTTTTATATGCTTTGGAAAACTTTTTGTGTTTTTTACCATCTAAACCTGTTTCCCAAATATACCATATATATTTACGACCATCTTTAGTCCATTTGCTTTCTTCTAATAGTCTAACTGCCATTTTCATTCCTCCTTTGCTTAGATTAGACTATTCACGCACTTCAGTTGGTAGTTTACCATATTTAATTATTTTTTCCAACTGAAGTGCGATAGTTTTATCTTTCTATTTCAAAATCATCTTTATTTTTATGGTTTTTACTATAATAACCATAATTAATAGCATCAGCTATATTTTCATATTCTTCTAATTTATCTTTAGGTTTATCTCTACCTAAAACTTTATCTAGTGCTTTACATATCTTTTTAAGTAGAAATTTCCATTTATCAACTTCAGTTTCTAATTTAGTTTTTAAACTCTCGATATTATTACTTAGTATATTAACTAAATCATTTAATCTACCAATTTCTTGTTTTTGTTCCTTAATTATTTTATTTTTCTTTAATAATTCATTGTTATTTTTAAAAGTTTTGTTTTCTTCAGTAAGTTTAGCAATTTCCATATCTTTATTAGCGTTATCAGTACTTAAGATGATTATTTTGTGTTGTAATCCTTTTGTGTATTTAATTATCTTAAAAACATCATCTTCTTTATAACCACCAAGTTTTCTTTTAGTAGGATTTAATACATTACTATAATCACTATTATATTCGAGATTTTTAAGTCCATTTTTAGAGTTTTCAATAATCTTTAAGGTATTCTCCTTTTCTTTATTTAATTCTTCTAATTCGACTTTTTTCTCGGCAATATCATAATCTAGTTTTGATTGATTTTCTTTATTAGAACCAACATCTCCACGATAGAGATTAAATCCTTTTTCAGTAATAAACTTATTAAAGTCATTTTGCATTTGATGAAAAGATAATTTACCACCTTTATCTTTCCAAAATTGATCACAGTTTAAAAATTTACCATTTACTTCTTCATAAACAATTTTACCTTTATCATCACGAAGTAATTTAGGTACAATAGAGGTAGTTCTATCTTTCTTTTTTATTTCTTCTTTAACAACATTACCATTTTCATCTTTTACAAAACATTTTCTTTTAACTTTAGTAACTACGGGAACAAAATAAGCTTGTAGGTGAGGAGTATCTTCATCATAGTGAATTTGTGATAATAAGATATTTTCTTCACCAACATATTCTTTTAAAAACTCCATACAAGAGTCAAAAAAGTAACTTACAGCTTTTGTTATATCTCCTTTAGCTTTAATATCAGGAATCATTACTGCTTGTCCTTTTTTATCTCCTGTATGATAAGTTCTACCACTATCTTTAAATTTCATTCCAAGTGATTGAAAGAATTCAGGACCACTTGTGAATGTTACACCATTTAAAAGGTTAGTGTTAGGTCTATTTTGATATTCAATATTTCTTACTTTTAAATTATTCTTAACTTCTTGATATAAATTATTTTGAGTAAGAGATACATATTCAACATTAAATATAGTTCTATCTTTATCATAATTACCTGTACCTTTTCTATCAGTCATTTCTACACCAATATTATAAAGGTCATCTTTTTTACATTGAGTTTCAACTCGTACTACTTGTTTTCCATCATACAATATTTAATTCTCCTTTCTTTGTTTTTAGTATTAGAGGCCATTTATGACCTATCTCACTAGGGCATAGCCCAATCGTGAGTTTAAGGATTTCACCCTTAAAAATCCCAAATAATCACTATCGCCAAGTTCTTATTTATAGAAGATGATTATTCATCATCTTCAAGTATAGGTTCTTAATATACACAATGATATTTTCTTTAATTACTAGTTCTAGACTTTGTTATATGAAGGCCTTCTTTTTCTAATAAATCAATATTTAAATTTAATGATCTTCCAAAACGTAGAGCAGTTGTTTTTAACTTAGCATCATGAATAATACTTGTAGAAGTAAATTCAAAATCTTTTTTATATGATGCATACTTAATAAAAAGAATTAAGTTTTCATCAATTTCATCATCTTCAATTGAATTACTTATTTTAAAAGTTTGATTTTTATTTCTTTTTAAATCTATATCAAAACCTTCAAAATCTCTATTAATTACTTTCATAGTTAAATGATTATGGTCATTTCTATTCTCAAACAAAGTAATTTTACCATCTATACAAGCATCAAAAGCTGTACTACCTAATGTTTCATTCCTTTTATTTAAGTGATGAGTAAATAGAATAGTGATATTGTATTTCTCGCATAATTCTCTTAACTTAGGCATTAACTTTTGAGCTACATCTTGAAAATCATTAATATCATAAGAGATACCTAAATCCATATCTTTAAGCATATCTATTATTACAAATTTATTAGTAGTTTTATCACCAGCAAAATCAGCAATTTCATATTCATGGTCAAATATACTTATAGTAGATTTTCCATCTCTCTATCCATGATAAATAATGAGCTTTCCTTTGGAGTTAATTGTAATGTTTTGTATCTGTCTTGTAATTGACCAAAATCAGACTCTGTGCTAATATATAATACAGGTGAAAGAGTTACTTTGTGTCCTAGAAATGGTAATCCATTTGTAAGGCAGTAGGAAAGTTGCAGTGCCAACATAGACTTTCCTACTTTAGGTTTTGATACAAGTAAATATACACCTTTAGACCTCATTAGTCCTTCGACAATGATGTCTTTTTTTTCACTTGTATCTATCTCTTCAATTAGTTTCATATTTTACGCTCCTTTCTTTACTCGAGATTCTAAATAACCTATATTAATATCTAAATAATCTACTACTTCTTTCATAGGTACTACATGCTTTGGAACCATATAACCTTGTTTAGTAAGTTTATCTTTAATAGTTCGTTTAATTTTAAGAGCAGAATTTCTACCAACTTGGCTAATTTTCATTAAATCTTCTAAATTGCACCATTGTTTTGATACGATTTCTAAAGTTTCCTCAGCAGTCATTTTCTCCCTCCTTTCTACATTGTAAGGTTATCCTTACAATTATATTATCTAACAAATAAATTTTATTGTCAAGAAAAACTGACAAAATGTTGTGAAAAACTTACAAAGTATGATATAATGAATTTGGGATTAATTTATATCCTAATAAATGAAGGAGTATTTATATGGATAAAGAGATTACTTTAAAAACTTTAATTGAAGGTGGAAGAGATATAAAGAATTTTTCTCAAAGAGAACTTGCCAGAAGAATAGGATTAAGTAATACATCATTAAATGATCTTGAAAATGGAAAAGTTCAAAAACCTGATATAGAAGTATTAAGAAAAATTGCTGAAGAACTCGATTTGTCTTTAGAACAATTATTAAAAGCAGCAGGATATAATGCCATAACAACAATGCTAACTAGTGATGAGTTTCAAAATAAATCAACTAGAGATTTAAAAAATATTATTAAAGAGTGCAGAAACTTTAAGTATGACATTTTAGATTGGGATAGTAATAAACGAAATATAACAAGAAATGTAATGGCTGATTTAGAAAGAATTACACATAAATTAGAGCTTATAAGAGATAATCGAGGAATAAACTACACATTAGATAATGCGATAGAAGATATTAATAAATCTTTAGAAGAGTTAAAAGATGTAGTTAAGAAATATGATTATAGTAAATTACCTAATGACTTATAGAAAGAGAGATGATTAATAATGATTTTAGTGAATAATGAAAAGTTAAATAATTTAAACTCTATTTCTGTAAATGATTTATATATTTTGACTGATTTTGATGGAACAATTACTAAGGATAATAGTGATAGTTCTTGGGCAAGTATTTTTAAAAATCCTAAAGTTACAAAAGAATTTATTGATGAATGTATAAGAATATTTAGTCATTATCATAAATTTGAAATTGATGAGTCATTATCAATTGAAGAAAAAATGCCAATCATGAGTGAATGGTATAGAAAAAATATAGAAACATTAATTAATTTTGGTATTACAGAAGAAATTATAAACTATGCTGCTAATAACGAAAGTATTATGGCTTTTCGAGATGGAGCAATTGATTTTTTAAAGACAATGTATGAAAAAAATATTCCTATTATAGTAATATCAGCAGGTGTTGGTAATATTATTGAACAATTTTTAATTAGAAATAATTGCAATTATTCAAATATTTATATTTGTTCTAATTTCTTGGAATATGAAAAAGGCATAGTTAAAGGAGTTAGAGATAATAATTTAACTCATCCATTAAATAAAAATGAAGTATTTTTACCATCAAATATTAAAAGTAAAATTATAGGCAGAAATAATATTTTACTTCTTGGCAATAGTGTTTTAGATATAAATATGGCAGGTACTAATAGAAATGTTTATAAATTGGGTTTTTTAGATGAAAAAATAGAAGAAAGATTAGAATCTTTTAAAGAAAACTACGATATAGTTTGTACAGATAATACTTCTTATGATGAAATACGAAGTAAAATAAAAATTCTAAATTAGGTCGTGGTGATATAATGAAAAAAGAGTCCTTTGATAAATTATTAAAGATTATGTCTAAATGTGATAAATGCACTAATTTTAAGTGTAAAGAGAAGTCATTGATAAATATTTATAATGATTATAACTTTAGTTCAAATATACCATCTATATGGACTGATTGGTTTAATAGACTAGATTCCAAGATTATGATTATAGGTCAAGACTGGGGACCTTATAATGATATGAAAAAACTAAATAATTTGTTAAAAGAAGATAAAAGTAATTGGAATGAATTAATTGAGTCATAAAAAAGTAATACAAAAAAATATTAGAAAAATATATAAAAGAATCTTCTAACAGTAGGTATTCGTTAAATGATATATTTATAACAAATGCAATAATGTGTGCAAGACAGGGAGATAATTATAGAGGAAATAATATTGATTTAAAAAAATCTACTCTAAAATGTAGTGATTTCTTATTAAAACAAATCGAGATAGTAAAGCCAAAAGTAATATTAACTTTAGGATATTATCCATTATTATCTTTATCTAACTTATTAAATTTTGATATAGAAAGAACACTAAAGGAAACTATTAGAAAATATCCTGAAATAAATAAAGATGATTATGTTATTATTCCTTTATATCACCCAGTAGCACAAATTAAAAAGGCTGAACAGTTAGTGCAATATAAAAAAATATGGAATTATATTGACTAAAAATAAGGAGAACGTTATTATATGAAAGTATTAAGTTTAACTGAACCATACGCAACTTTAATTAAAAATGGTATTAAAACAATAGAAACTAGAAGTTGGAAAACTAATTATAGAGGTAAATTATACATTCATGCAAGTTCAACAAAAATTCCAAAAGAATATAAAAATAGTAAAGAGTTGATATTAATTGTTTAAATTATGGAAACATAATTTGCTCTTGTGAATTAATTGATTGTATTGAAATGACAGAAGAATTTTTAGAAAAAATGAAGAAAAATAAAAATGAATATATAACAGGTATTTATGCTGTTGGAAGATATGCATGGATATTAAAAGATATAAAAGTATTAGACAAACCTATTAAAGCCAAAGGATATTTAGGTATTTGGAATTTTGATTAAATAATAATTACGGCTTGATGATAACCATATACAATTGATTTTAAAAAGGAGATGTGAAATAAATGAAGATAATAACAGTGTGTGGTAGTTTGAAATTTGTTAATGAAATGATGGAAATAACAGAAAAAATGGAACTAGAAGGTAATTGTATGTTAGTACCTATATATAATCCATCAAAAACTAGCAAAGATGACTTTACTGAAGAAGAAGCATTAATGCTTGATAAAATGCATAAAGAAAGAATAAAACTATCTGATGCTATTTTAGTTGTAAATGTTAATGATTATATAGGTAGTAGCACTAAAAGTGAAATCGAGTTTGCTAAATCATTAAATAAAGAAATAATGTATTATACTGATTTAATAAAATAATTTTTAACAAATATACAAAGGTGAAGTATGACTAATTTTTTAAAATGGTTAAGTATTTTATCTACTCGAGAGTGGGCTACAATAATTTGGATTTTGATTTTATCAGTATATGTATTAATTAATAAGAAAACAAGATATTCTGCCCTAGACGTTATTAAAATATTATTTGGAAAGAATTTAATAAAAATATGGATAATAACTTCTTTATATGTGATTTTAATAACATTATTATTTTCTAAAACGTCAATATGGGATAATTGTTACATAAAGGATATTATTATATGGTATATAACATCAGGAGTAATATTTTGTTTTAATGCAGCATCTAGGGAATCTGATGAACAATATATTTGGAAAGTATTAAAAGATAATTTAAAGTTTACAATTGTTATAGAGTTTTTTTATAGTACATTTACATTTAAACTTTGGGTTGAGTTACTAATTATTCCTATTATTACATTCTTAGCAATGGTAGATCCTGTTGCTGAAAGAAAAGAAGAATACAAAATTGCACATAAGTTTATGCAATCAATAT
>RKAV01000031.1 GCA_014846175.1 bacterium
TAAAAAAGACGAATTATTTATTAAAAATGTTTTAGGTAATGTATTTATGTTTATTCCCTATGGTTTCTTTTGTAGTTATATATTAAAAGAAAATAAATATCAACCAATCTTAATTCTTACTTTAATAGCATCTATTTCTATTGAAACTACACAACTTATGATAGGAAGAGTATTTGATATAGATGATATTATGTTGAACACAGTAGGAGGTATGATAGGATATTATATTTATATATTATTTCTAAAAGTAAGAGATTTTTATAAACCACTATTATCTAAAGAGTGGGTATTAAATATAATAGCAATCCTATTACTTGCTGGTTTTATAAAGATATTACTTTAACACATGGACAAAACTATGTGTTTTTTAGGTGAAATTATCTTCTTAGTAATGACAATTTATAATAAATTTGTTAAACTTAAAGAGGTGATGAACTTTGAAAGAAATTGGAATATATAACGAAACAGAAAAAGATGTACCTTATCTTACAACCATTAAAAAAGTAATAAAAAAAGCTATGGAAATAGAAAATATTGTTGCTGAGTTAAACATTATCATAGTAGATGATTCCTATATTTGGAAACTAAATAAAGATTATAGACATATCGATAGACCAACCGATGTTATAACATTTGCTTTAGAAGATGATGATATTTGTAAATTACCAGAGGGTGAAAGAGTACTTGGAGATGTTTATATCAGTATTGATACGGCTGAAAGACAAGCAAAAACCTATGGGCATGGTCTAGAAAGAGAAATTTGTTTTTTAGCTGTACATGGTTTCTATCACTTATTAGGTTATGACCATCAAACAGAAGCTGATGCTAAAATAATGTTTACTAAACAAGAGGAGGTTTTAGAAAAGTATGGAATTAAAAGAGAAAAATAAGAAATTTGGACCTAAGAGAATTATAAATGCTATAAAAAACTCTATATCAGGTTTAACTGCAGCTTATACTTCTGAACCAAGTTTAATGATACTTTGTCTATTATCTATTTGTCTTATTATTTTAGGAATAATATTTAAAATAACAGTTTTAGAATGGGTTGCAGTTATAATTTGTATAGCAACATGTTCAGCAACAGAACTTTTAAATACAGCAATTGAAAAAGTAGTTGATCTTGTCACAAAGGAATTTCATCCTCTAGCAAAAAATGCCAAAGATATGGCCAGTGCAGCTGAATTCGTTTTTGTCATGATGAGTGTTTGTATTTTAGCAATTATTTATATACCAAGAATAGTGGAGATGTTTTAATGAAAAAATGTGGATTTGTAACAATTATGGGAAGACCTAATGTTGGGAAAAGTACTTTACTAAATGGACTTTTAAATATTCATTTAGCTATCACAACCAATAAAGCAGGTACAACTAGAAATAGTATTGAGGGAATATATCAAGATGAAGAGTCACAAATAATATTTATTGATACACCAGGTATTCATAAACCAATGCAAAAACTAGGAAATGTCTTAAACAAGACAGCTTATCAAAATATGGATAAAGCAGATATTATTTTATTTATGATAGATGCTAAAACGGGATTTGGTAAAGGTGATAAATTTATTCTTAATAAAATAAAAGAAATAGAAGATATACCTGTTTTCTTACTATTAAATAAAGTCGATACTATAAAGAAAGAAACACTCTTTAAAACAATAGATCAAGCAACTAAAGACTTTGCCTTTGCAGAAGTTATTCCTATATCTGCTATAAAAAAAGATGGATTAGATGATTTAGTTCTTACTTTAAAAAAATATTTACCACAATCTAACCCGATTTTTGAAGAAGATGCTTTAACCAATGTTTCTACTAAATTTATCTTAGCAGAATTTGTAAGAGAAAAAGCGATGCAACTAACTAAGGAAGAAGTACCACATGCCATAACTTGTTATACTGAAAAATATGAAGAAGATGATGACTTAATCAAAATTCAAGTTTTAATAGTAGTAGATAGGTTGTCACTTAAGAAAATAATTATTGGTAAAAACGGTAGCATGCTTAAAGAAATAGGAACAAGAGCAAGATATGAAATGGAAAAATTTATGAATAAAAAAGTTTATTTACAAACTTATGTAAAAGTAATAGAAAACTGGAAAGAAGAAGAAAAATATTTAAAAGAATTTGGTTTTGAAAATGAATAAAAAAAGTTTCTAACCATCATATTAATAATAGGTGATATAATGGAAAAAATAGTATGGAAGTTATTTAAAGAAACAGGAGATATTAGATATTTTCTTCTTAACAAAAAGATAAGAGAAAGTGATAAAGATGAAAATAGTAGATGTAAAAGGAGTAGTTCTAAATGAAGTAAACTATAGCGATTCTAGTAAGATACTTCAAGTTTTAACTGAAGAATATGGTCTAATTAGTATCTTATCTAAAGGATGTCGTAGTTTAAAAAGTAAATTAAGAGGAACAAGTAGAAAACTAATTTATGGGACTTTTCACTTTTACTACCGAGAAAACGGTATTTCTACTATATCTAGTATTGATGTAATTAATGCTTATCCTAAAATTATGAGCGATTTAGCAAGCCTTTGCTATGCAACATTTATTTTAGATTTGACTTATCAAGTAGTAAAACAAAGTGATAATAGAGAAATTATATTTCTATTAATTAACGCTCTTGATAAGATAGAACAAGGACTTGATAAAGAAACAATAACTAACATTATACAATTAAAATATTTAATATATTTAGGAGTTCAGCCAATTTTAGATAGTTGTGCTTCCTGCGGTAATAAAACAAACATTGTAGGATTAGATGCCACTTTAGGAGGATTTGTTTGTACTAATTGTTATCAAAATAGAGGCTATAATAGTCCTAAAACAATAAAATTAATAAGAATGTATTCATTGCTAGACATAAGTAAAATAACAAAAATAAAAGTAGCAGAAGAAACCAACCTAGAAATATATAATTTTCTAGAAGAATATTATGATAGATATACTGGTATATATCTAAAAAGTAGAAAAATGCTAAATAAAACATTAAATCTATTGAAGGAGTAACTTATGAAGAACCATTTAAAAAACTATATAATTATTTCTCTTTTAGCTTTTATTCTAATAGCTACAGCAGTCTTATTACAAGCAACAATTAAAGAAGATTTGTTATTATACTACTTACTAATATCAATTAAAAATAATATTTTGTTATCAATTGCTACCTTATTATCCTTCCTTGGAAGTGTTAAAGGATTAGTAGTAGTAGCTTTCTTTCTAGTTTTTCTTTTGAAATCAAACAAAAAGAGAATTTTTCTTTTCTTAAATTTAATTAATAGTGGACTAATTATTAATATTACTAAAAATATATTTTTAAGAGAAAGACCAATCATTGGACAAAATCTCTTAAGCGATTATAGTTTTCCATCAGGTCATTCATTTATAGCAGTATCATTCTATGGATTTTTATTATATTTAGTAATGCAAGATAAAAATACTAGTCATAAAAAACTAAAAGAAAGTATACTCTTATCCTTAATAATAACCATTCCATTAAGTAGACTAATATTAGGAGTTCACTATCTCACTGATATATTAGGAGGTATAACTTTAGGATTAGCTCACTTATTCTTTATCATTATGTTATATGAAAGTAACTTTATAAAAGATAAAGAGGATGAAACAAAACTTATTTTTTCATTTAAATATGCTATTGAAGGAATTATTTCAACTATTAAAGAAGAACGTAATATGTTAATACATTTTCTTATAGCAATTATAGTAGTAATAACTGGTATTTATGTAAAACTATCCTTAAATGAATGGTTAATTTGTCTACTATTATTTGCCTTAGTCTTTAGTTTGGAACTTATTAATACAGCTATTGAGAATACCGTTGATTTAGTAACAACTAAGAAAAATAAAAAAGCAAAAATAGCAAAAGATGCTGCGGCAGGAGCAGTTTTAATAGCAAGTATTTTTGCAAGTATTATTGGTATAATTATTTTTTTACCAAAACTTATTTAGGAGGTAGCAATGAAAATTGGGATAATGGGAGGCAGTTATAACGGAACTGGAGAAATAACTACTAAAGTCTATGAAATAGCAAAGACTTTTTCTAAGTATGATAACTTTATAATGGGACCCAATGAGACTGGTCTATTAAAAAAAGTAAAAGATGTTTTATTTGAATATAATAAAAATATTACTATTTATGGGCTTGATACTAATGAATTTAAAGAAGTAAGAGGTACCACTAAATATAAAGTTAAAACAGTAACTGATAGAATTGCTAATTTATATAACGAAAGTGATATCATCATTTTTTTACCAGGTGGCATTGGAACAAGAGCAGAATTTTATACCATGTTAGATAGTAAAATGGAACTAAAATGTGACAAAAAAATATATCTATATAATGAGTTTGGTGACTTTGACTTACTACTTCAAGAACTTAAAAATCTAAAAAAAAATAATTATATAAGTAAAGAGGAAGACTTATCTTGTTACTTTAAGATAATTTCATCTTGTGAAGAAATAAAAAAACTACTATAATATATAAGAAAGAAAAGAGGAAGTTTATGGAAAAATTAACTATGGAAAAGCTAGTAGCTTTTTGTAAACAATATGGATATGTATTTCAAGGAAGTGAAATTTATGGAGGACTTGCTAATACTTGGGATTATGGTTCTTTAGGAGTTTTACTTAAAAATAATATTAAGAATGCTTGGATGAAAAAATTTATTCAAGAAGATATAAATTGTGTAGGATTAGATAGTGCAATACTAATGAATCCTAAAACTTGGGAAGCATCTGGTCATATTGCTACATTCTCAGATCCATTAATTGATTGTAAGAAATGTAAGACTAGACATCGTGCAGATAAACTAGTAGAAGCAGATGGAATAGAAGATGCAGGTGGAATGAATCATGAAGAGTTAATGAACTATATCAAAGAGCATAATATAACTTGTCCTAACTGTGGAGCTTTAGATTATACTGATATAAGAGAATTTAACTTAATGTTTAAAACATTCCAAGGAGTAACAGAAGATGCTAAAAATACTGTCTACTTAAGACCAGAAACTGCCCAAGGAATCTTTGTTGATTTTCTAAACGTTCAAAGAAGTATGCGACTTAAAGTACCATTTGGTATTGGTCAGGTAGGTAAAAGTTTTAGAAATGAAATAACACCAGGTAACTTTATTTTCCGTGTTAGAGAATTTGAACAAATGGAAATGGAATTTTTCTGTAAGCCAGGAGAAGAGTTAAAATGGCATCAATATTATAAAGATTACTGTTATAACTTCCTATTATCATTAGGAATTAAAAAGGAAAACTTAAGATTAAGAGACCATTCAAAAGAAGAATTATCTTTCTATAGTAATGCTACAACTGATATTGAATATAAATTTCCATTTGGTTTTGGTGAGTTATGGGGAATAGCATCACGTACCGATTATGATTTAAAAAGACATCAAGAAGTATCAGGAGTAAGTCAAACATATTTAGACCCAGAAACTAATGAAAAATATATTCCTTATGTAATTGAACCAAGTGTTGGCGTTGATAGAATGTTCTTAACAATATTATGTGATGCTTATGAAGAAGAAATGCTTGATAACAATGAAACAAGAGAAGTATTACATCTTCATCCTTATTTAGCACCATACAAAGTAGCAGTATTACCACTTGCTAAAAAGTATCATAGTGAAAAAGCTCATGAAGTATGGAAAAGTCTTGCTAGTAAATTCTCTTGTAGTTATGATGAAGCAGGAAGTATTGGAAAAAGATATAGAAGATGTGATGCTATTGGTACACCATTTGCTATTACAATTGATGATGAAACTATTAATAATAATACCGTAACAGTAAGAGATAGAGATACAATGGAACAAGTAGTGGTAAAACTAGATGAGTTAGAAAACTATATTAAAGAAAGAATAGAATTTTAATGAAACCAATAATAGGTATACTTACAAGATATGATGTAAATCAAAAAGGTAGATGCTTAAACTATGTTTTTGATAGTACAAGAACAGCAATTCTAAAGATGGGAGGTAATCCTCTTCTTTTATGCCCAATGCAAAATATCGAATATTATGATACTAAATATAAAAACTATATTCCACCAACAGCTTTAGAAAAACAGCTTGCTTTATACTGGTTAGATATGTGTGATGGCTTATTTATTCCTGGAGGAAGTAAAATAAGTCCCTATGACTTCTTTATCTTAGAAGAAGCACTTAAAAGAAAAATACCAGTATTAGGAGTATGTCTTGGGATGCAACTTTTAAGTAATTATCAAAAGGAAGAATTTATCTTAAAAGAAGTAGAAAATAAACAACTTCATAATACTATCTGGGTAAGAGAAGAAGAAGATAAACCAGTTCATAAAGTTTTAATTAATAAAAATAGTAAACTATATGAAATTATTGGGAAAGAAAAGATAGGTGTTAATAGTTTTCACTCTAAAGAAGCTTTAAAAAATGAACATTTTAATACCGTAGCTATCTCAGAAGATGGAGTAATTGAAGGAATAGAACTAAAAAATTATCCATTTTGTATCGGAGTACAATGGCATCCAGAACTGATGCTAGATACTGATATAAATTCCGTAAAGATATTTAGAGAATTTATAAAAGAAGCTTTGAAACATAGAAATAAAGAGGTGATTAGTTATGATAGATAAAGTAAAAGGAGTAGTAATAGAACCTAATGGAATAGCACATTCCTTTGGAAAGTGTCGGATGACTTTAGACATTACAGACGATGAAACACATGATCCTAGTTTTAAAAGAGAAATATTATCAAAAGACTGGTTTAAAAAATATAATTATAATTATAACGAACAGGAAACATTATTTAGTCAAATACCGGATATGACTAAATATGGCTTTTCCTTTATAATAAATCACAGTATGGTTAATCCTAGTGGAAGTAACTATTACTGTTACAGTATGCAAGTAGCAAAAGATTCAATACCTAATGTTACAACTTACTTTAAAAATATTTATCCCATTATAAAAGAGGTACAAGATGTTCCTGAACCATGTTATGTAGAAGGGATGATTTATGATAATGGAGAAGAAGCACTAGATGATGTTATATATGATATAGATGAATTTTATAATGAACTTGGTATTTCCTTTGAAACTACAAAAGGAAGAAAAAGATAGAATGGTGAAAATAATTGATAGATATAGATAAAGTAAAAGGTGTTATTATAGAACCTAATGGAACAAGTCATTCTTTTGGACATTGTTTGATGATACCAAAAGAGATAGAAATTACTCATGAAGAACATGAAAAATGTTTTGAAACGGAAATAATTGCTAGTGATTGGTGGAAAAATAGTAATGTTAATTATGACTACAACCATTATTACTATTCACAAATAAATAATTTAACTAAACAAGGTTTTTCTCTTATCCAAAATAGTAGTTGTGTAACTAATAGAGGTAATCGTTCTATTTCCTACATAGTAGCACTTAGTGGAGAATCGCTTTCTATGCAAGAAGAATATGTAAAAAGTGTTTATCCAAAGATTAATGAAATAATTACAAAAGAAGAAAGTGCATATTTTGAATTATCATTATTTAATAATGGAATACCAATAATTGATATGTTAGCAGATTCTATAGAAAAACTTGATGAATTTTACGATAAAATAGGAATAAAACCAGAAAAAATAGAAGAAAATGCAAAAAAAATCTAATTTTAAGGTGAAAAAGTTTGACTTTTATAATTTTTTTGCATATAATATTAGCAGTTAAAGAAAAGGAAAGAGATGTTTATCCACCTGATTGCTTAGTAGCAATAGGTAAAAAGCCAAAATATAATTAATTATATGGTTTTTAGAGTGGATAAATAATTATCCACTTTTCTTAATTTATGGAGGTGTTAATTATCGCAAAAGATAAGAACAGTCTAATGATTAATGAAGAGATTAGAGCCAAGGAAGTATTAGTTATTGGGCCAAATGGCGAACAAGTAGGAATTAAATCAATTCAAGATGCTAGGACACTAGCAAATTATGCAAATCTTGATTTAGTACTTATGAATGCAAATGGTAATCCCCCTGTATGCAAGGTGATGGATTATAATAAGTATCGCTATGAAAGACAAAAAAAAGAAAAAGATGCTTTAAAAAAACAAAGAGCTAGTCAAGCAGAATTAAAAGAATTTCGTTTGTCTCCTGTAATTGATGTAGGAGATTTTGAAACAAAATTGAGAAATGTTATTAAATATCTTAAAAAGGGAGATAAGATTAAACTTAGTATTCGTTTTAAAGGTAGACAAATGGCACATACTGAACTTGGTAAAGAAGTCTTAGAACGCTTTGCAGAAAAAGCAAGTGATTATGCTGAAATTGCAGAAGACGTAAAATTAGATGGTCGTAGTATGACGATGATGTTAGTACCAAAAAAAGATAAGTAGGAGGAATGAATTATGCCAAAAATTAAAACACATAAGGGAACAGCAAAAGTAGTCAAAAAACGTAAAAATGATATTAAAATTGGACGTCCAGGAAGTCGTCACAACACTGGTTATAAACCAACTAGTGCAAATCGTAAAAATAGAAAAGGATCTAACTTAAGTAAAGCAGATCAAAATCGTTTAAAGAATGTTCTTTAAAATGAAATGAAGGAGGAGAAAGTATGGCAAGAGTAAAGAATGGAGCAACAACAAAAGCTCGTCATAAAAAAGTATTAAAACAAGCAAAAGGATATTTTGGAAGTAAGCATAGATTATACAAAACAGCTAAAGAACAATTAATGCATTCAGGACAATATGCTTTCCGTGATAGAAAACAAAAGAAAAGAGAATTTAGAAAACTTTGGATTACTCGTATCAATGCTGCATGTCGTTTAAATGATATTAGTTATTCAAAATTTATTAATGGATTAACTAAAAACGGGGTAGAAATTAACCGTAAGATGTTATCAGAAATAGCTATTAATGATCCTAAAGCATTTACTGAACTAGTTAATATTGCTAAAGGAGAAAAGAAAGTAACTACTAAAACAACTAAGAAAGAAGAAACTAAAGTAGAAGCTAAAAGCGAAGCAAAAGATTACAGTAAAATGACAGTAGCTGAATTAAAAGAAATAGCAAAAGAAAAATCAATTAATGTAACAGGACTTAAAAAAGCTGAAATTATTGAATTATTAAACAAATAAACATATTTTGGAATTAGATTACCCAGTGCCAGAAATGGTGGTAATCCTTAGAACAAAATAGAAGACATAAAAACGAAAAGGAGAAAAATATATGACAGTTGTATCAATGAATTATTTATTAGAAGCTGGTGTTCATTTTGGACATCAAAAAAGAAGATGGAATCCTAAAATGAAGGAATACATCTATACTACAAGAGATGATATTTATATTATCGATTTACAAAAAACAGCTAGAGCTATTGAAAGAGCTTATGCTGCATTACAAGAAATAGCTGAAAATGGTGGAAAGGTTTTATTTGTAGGTACTAAAAAGCAAGCTCAAGAAGCTGCTGAAGAAAATGCTACTCGTACAAATATGTATTTCATCAATGAACGTTGGTTAGGTGGTACTTTAACAAACTTTAAAACTATCAAATCAAGAATTAGAAGAATGGAAGAAATCGAAAAAATGGAAGAAGACGGAACATTCGATTTACTTCCTAAGAAAGAAGTAGCAGGTCTTAGAAAAGAATATGAAAAGTTAAATAAAAACTTACGTGGTATTCGTGATATGAAAAAAGTACCTGATGCTTTAGTTATCGTAGATCCAAGAAAAGAAGAAATAGCTATTAAAGAAGCAAGAATTTTAGGTATACCTGTATTTGGTATTGTAGACACTAACTGTGATCCAGATATGGTTGATTATGTTATCCCTGGAAATGATGATGCTGTTCGTGCTGTAAAACTAGTTATTGGAGCTTTAACTAATGCTATCGCTGTAGCTAATGGTAATGAAGTAATCGATTATATTACTGATGAAGATAAAGCTAAAGAAGCAAAAAGAAAAGAAAAGAACTCTAAAGTTGAGAAAAAAGAAGAAGTAAAAAAAGAAGTTAAAGAAGAAAAAAAAGAAACTGTAGATTATGATAAAATGACAGTAGCTGAATTAAAAGAAATAGCAAAAGAAAAATCTATTAATGTAACAGGACTTAAAAAAGCTGAAATTATTGAAAAATTAGCAGCTTAGTAATCAATTATTTACTATAGAAAGAGGAATATATTATGTTTAAAGCAAGTGATGTAAAAGAACTAAGAGATAAAACTGGAGCAGGAATGCTTGATTGCAAGAAAGCTTTAGAAGCTACTAATGGAAATATGAGCGAAGCTATTGATTGGTTAAGAGAAAAAGGAATTAGTAAGGCAGAAAAGAAGGCTAGTCGTGTTGCTGCTGAGGGACTTTGTAAAATAGTTACTGATGGTAATAAGGCAGTTATTCTAGAAGTTAATTCTGAAACTGATTTCGTTGCTAAGAATGAAGAATTTACAAACTTTGTAGATTATTTAGCTAATACAATCTTAACTAACAATTTAAAAACTCATGAAGAAGTATTAGCATTCGCTGATAATGGTGAGACAATTGAAACTAAGTTAGTTGCTCTAACTGCTAAAATTGGAGAAAAATTATCTTTCCGCCGTCATGAATTAATTACTAAAAATGATAATGAAGTATTTGGTAGTTATTTACACATGGGTGGAAAGATTGGAGCATTAGTAGTACTTGCTAATACAAGTGAAGAGGTAGCAAAAGATGTTGCTATGCACGTTGCTGCTATGGCACCAGTTTGTGCAACTAGAAGTGATGTTCCAGCTGATATGGTTGACCATGAAAGCAAAGTAATTAAAGAACAAGTTATGAATGAAGGTAAACCAGCTGATATAGCAGAAAAAATGGTAACTGGAAGACTTAACAAATTCTATAAAGAAATTTGTCTTGAAGAACAAGAATTTATTAAAGATTCAAGTGTAAATGTAGGTACATTTGTTAAAAATAATGGTGGATCAATCGTTTCAATGATTCGTTATGCTGTTGGTGAAGGAATTGAGAAAAAAGAAGAGAACTTTGCTGATGAAGTAATGAGTCAAATAAATGGTACAAAATAATTAATAATTGATATACCAAATAGTACTGATAAAAAAATCAGTACTATTTTGGTATAATCACTAGTAATTGTTGAAAAATTATGTTATAATTTAGAACGTATTTTGGAGTGTGATATATATGAAAAAAAGAAATATAGCAATTATTGCTCACGTTGACCATGGAAAAACAACCCTTGTTGATGGAATTGTAAAAACATCAGGAATGTTTAGAGATAATGAAGACGTAAGTAATGTTTCAATGGATTCAAACGCTATAGAAAAAGAACGTGGAATTACTATTCTTGCTAAAACAACAGCTATCGACTATAAAGACTATCGTATTAACATATTAGATACACCAGGACATGCTGATTTTGGTGGAGAAGTTGAACGTATTATGAATATGGTTGATGGTGTACTTTTAGTAGTAGATGCTTATGAAGGAGCAATGCCTCAAACTAGATTTGTTTTAAAGAAAGCTTTAGAAGCAAAAGTAAAACCTATTGTTGTTATTAATAAAGTAGATAAACCAAGTGCACGTTGTTCAAAAGTAGTAGATGAAGTTTTAGACTTATTTATAGAACTAGGTGCAGATGAAAGTCAATTAGAATTTCCAGTTGTTTATGCTAGTGCTTTAAATGAAACTTGTAGTTTAAGTGATGATATTTCTACTCAAAAATCTGGTTTTGAGCCTCTTCTTGATTTAATCATAAGTGAAATACCAGCACCAGCAGGAGATAATACTAAACCATTACAATTTCAACCAGCATTACTTGATTATAATGAATTCGTAGGAAGAATTGGAATAGGACGTGTTCACAATGGGGAAATTCATACTGGAGAAATGGTAAACTGTGTTAGATTAGATGGTAGTACAAAAGCTTTCCGTATTCAAAAACTATTTGGTTTCTATGGTTATAATAGAATAGAAATAGATCATGCCGAAGCAGGAGATATAGTTGCTATTGCAGGACTTGCTGATATTTCCGTTGGAGAAACAATCTGTAATCAAGGACAAGTAATGCCATTACCAATCTTACATATTGATGAACCAACTTTACAAATGACTTTTGGTGCTAATACATCACCATTTGTCGGACGCGATGGTAAATTAGTTACAGCTCGTAAGATAGAAGAAAGACTATTAAAAGAAACACAAAAAGATGTAAGTTTAAAAGTAGAACCAGCTACTAACGATAGTTTCTTAGTATCAGGACGTGGAGAATTACATCTAGGAATTTTAATTGAAAATATGAGACGTGAAGGTTTTGAACTTCAAGTATCTAAACCTAAGGTAATTATTAAAGAAATAGATGGTGTTAAATATGAACCTTGGGAAGATTTACAAATCGAAGTACCAGAAGACTGCGTTGGTTCAGTAATTGAACAATTAGGATTACGTGGTGCTCAACTACTTAATATGGAAAATTTTGAAAACCAATCAAAATTAACTTATAAAGTACCATCTCGTGGTCTATTAGGATTTATGACTGATTTTATGACAATGACAAAAGGTTATGGAATCATCAACCATACATTTTCTTCTTATGAACCTTATGAAAGTGTTGAAATTGGTGAAAGAAAACTTGGCGTTTTAGTATCAGTTGATAGTGGGCAAGCTACAGCTTACTCAATTGGAAACTTAGAAGACCGTGGTATTATGTTTATTGAACCAGGTTGCGAAGTTTATGAAGGAATGATTATTGGTGAGTGTAACCGTGATAATGACTTAGCAGTTAACGTTACTAAAGGTAAACAATTAACTAACACTAGAGCTGCAGGAAGTGATCATACAGTAGTATTAAAAAGACCTCGTCCAATTACCTTAGAGTATGCCCTTGATTATATTAATTCTGATGAATTAATTGAAGTAACACCAAATAACATTAGACTTCGTAAGAAAATATTAAATACTGAAGAAAGAAAGAAATTTGACGCTAAGAAAAAGAAATAGATTATTTTGAGAGGGTATTTTACTCTCTCTTATTTTTTTTCTTTAAATCTTAATGAAATATTAAAAGCAAGACAATCATTTGATGAATTATTTTGTAGTTATTTTTTATCTTAACTAATTGAATAATCAATTTATGTGTGATATATTTATGAAGAAAGGCGGTTTATATGTATATAGAAAAGTTAATAGCTGAATTAGAAAGTGGAAAGGATATACAGAAAATAGTCAGTGATAGATTAGATTACTTGAATAGTGAAAGTTATCAATCAAATAAGATACATATAGTAACTAAATCTTCTAATCTAGTAATATTATGGGAAGGATTTATTCCAACAACACAAAAAGTTGCGAATACTGATCTTCTTAATCCTAGTTATTTAGTTCCAGGTAGTAATAAAGTATATGAAGATTTCGTTTTAGCTCTTAAAAATTATATAGATAATGGTACTGATATAAAACATAAATACCCAATAAGATATGCAAAAAAATTTTTTGAAAAAACTGAAAATGAATATAGTGACATAATTAATCTTTATAAAGAATGTGGCTATACTAGAGCGGAATTAAGAGAAGAATTGCAAGCATTTATTTCTGAATATTCGGTAGCAAAGAAATATGTTAATAATATAGATTCTTTTTCAGACATATATAACTTTCAATATTTTATTACTCCAGAAGATATAAAAACAAATAAGGAATATAAATTATTTAAGGAAGTATATAAATCTATTACAGAGGGAAAAGAACAAGGAATTCCTTTAGATGAATTAAAGGGAACTGGAGTAATTAATATGTGTACTGAATATGCAATGTTTTATCAAAATTTATCATCTTTTCTTGGCTATGAAACTGTTATGGCAGCAGGAAATTTAAAAAATGAAGGACATAACTATAATTTTGTTTATGACAATGGTCAGTGGATGCTTCACGACCTTGTAAATGGTAAAGATGGTTATGTTAACTATAAGTTAGGAAAAGATTTTACAGAAGAAGATATAGTTGATGTTATTTTTGGTGATAAAAAAATAGAATTAGCAAATGAAAATAATTTAGTATATGAAAAAAATGACGGAATTATAGGAAAACAATCTGATGTGCTACTTGAAGAAGATCAAATGAAAGATGTTTCAACTCAATTACAAGAAAACAAGGGTAGAAGTCTTTAGAAACGATAATTGTATTTGTTATATTTGAAATTAAAATTTAGAATTAGATGTATAGGAAATAAAAGACACCAATTTTTAATTGATTTGTCTTTTTTTGATGTAATGATAATGTTAAAAAACAATTTATCTATTTAACACATAAAAAAAGTCTAGTTTTGTTCCTAGACTTAATCACTTATATATTTGGCATCTTTTAGTTTATTGTAGATTTCTTTACTACTAGTAGCACCAACAATCTTGTGCATTACTTCTTCATTACCATTTTTAAAGAAACATACCGTTGGTGTTCCAGAAACATCAGTTATGCTATATAACTTTTCCTTTTCTTCAGCTGTTAAATTAGAAAGATTTATAGAAAAACCAGTTATATTATAATCACCTAAAACTTTTCTTAATACAGGTGAAAACTCTTCACAATGAGAACAACCAGTTTGTATTATTTCTAAGATAAAAGTATCCTTATTATCCAGTTTATTCTGTAAAGTGTCAAAATCTATTTCCTTTATAGTATTTACATTACTAGAACAACCACTAAGAAATAAAATACCAATTAATATAATTAAAAAGCCAATACTTTTCTTTTTCATTTATTCACACCTCTTTTCTTATTTTATCAAATAAAAATACTATTTGTAAATAATTTACAACTTAAAATATTTTTGATATACTAAATTCATAATAATAAGGGGTGTGATAATAGATGGTCTTTAGAAAACCTTATGCATTTTTAATTCAATATTTTCAAAGAATACATCTTTTTTTACTAGGACTTTGTTTTTATCTATTCTATAAAACAACAGCTCTTCGTACTTTTGTCAGTGAATTCATTAGAACAGAAAGTTATAATCAAGATTTAGAATCAATAAAACACTATGTTGGTTTTTTACCAGTATTTGTTATTTTACTCTGTCTTGGAATTTTACTAACATTAATGATTTTATTACGACATAAAAAGAAACCATGGAAAATTTATCTATTTCCATTCATCAACTATATCTATCTACTTGTAGTAATGCTTTATATTAGAAACTTTTTTATGGGATATAACGAATTATCAGATATAACCAAAATAATGGCCGGAAGAGATTTACTTTTTATCGCTTATATTCCCCAATTTGCCGTTTTCCTTCTCCTAATTCTTAGAACACTTGGAATTGATCTTAATAGATTTGGCTTTAAAAATGATAAAGAATACTTAGAGATAAAAGAAGAAGATAGAGAAGAAGTAGAACTTAACTTTAACTTTGATAAAGATGTTTTTATTAGAACATTTAATAAACTATTACGTAACTTTAAATACTTCTATCATGAACACCAATTCATTTTAAATGCCATATTCACTATCATTGCTGTTTATCTAGTATCATATACTTACTATTACTTTGCTATATTACATCGTATATATAAAGAAGGAGATACTTTTCAATCTAATTTTTATCAAATAACAATTAAAGATAGTTATTTAACTAATCGTAAATCTAATGGAGATTTAATTGATAAAGATGATAAATACTCTTATGTAATAATTAAACTAGCAGTTAAAAACTTAGGAGCTAGTAGAGCAATGTATACTGATAGATTTCATTTAATGAATCTAAATAGAGAAGGAGAAAGAGCTTCTCAGTATGAAGATTATTTTAAAGAATATGGACATACTTATGATGATACAGAATTTGCTAATAATGAAACTAAAGAATTTACTATGATTTATCGTGTTAATAGTAAATGGTGGAAAAGTAGATATATGTTATATTATCAGGGATTAGATAAATCCTACCTATTAAGAAAAGTAAGACTTAAAGTAAAAGATTATCGAAAAGTAGCAACGAAAGATACTAAAAAACTAAAGCAAGTTATGAAAATAGGTAATAAAGACTTTGAATTTACTAAATATAAAATCTTAGATAAAGTAACATATAACACCTATAAATGTAATTCTATGGGTTGTAACATTATGGAAGATGAAGCTACAGCATATAAAAAAGAAATACTACAAATAGACTATTTAAGTGACTATTTTGAACCGAAAGTTTTTGTTGACTTTTCTACTAAGTATGCTAAAATTAAATATGAAGATAAGAAAGGTAAAACTAGTAGTATAGATTGTGAAGATGCTATTGCAAGAGATTATACTAATAATGCACTTTATTTAAAAGTCCCAGCAACACTTAAAAAGGCTAAAAAGATTGATTTGGTTTATACTATAAATGGTGAACAATATACCTATCATATAAAAGAGTAAGAAAGGACGAAAAATATGGATAAACAAAAACTAAAAAAAACAATTATTTTAGCAGTTACAGTTCTTATTGTATTATATATATTATGGGATTTACTTCTTTATCCACATCATGCCTTTAGACGCAATGAAAAAATATTAAGTGAAGCTGGTAAGAGATATTTTGAAATAAATAGTAGAAATCTTCCTACTGATGTGGGGAGGGTTTCTACTGTTTCACTTGAAACACTAATTAAACAAAAATACCTAGATGAATTAAAAATAAAAAACAATCTTTGTGATATAAGAAAAAGTAATGTAAAAATGAAAAATGAAAGTAGTGGTCAATCTTATTATACTTATCTAAAATGTGATAATAGACATAGTAATATAGATCATACGGGTCCATATATTAAATTAAATGGTAGTAATAAGATGACTGTTAGTGTAGGAGAAGAATTCAAAGATCCAGGTATTTTTAATGTTCGTGATGACAAAGATGGAGATTTAAATATTAAAGATGTTTATATAAAAGGAACTGTAAATACTAATAAAATTGGAACTTATGAAATAACTTATACAGCTTCTGATTCTTTAGAAAATGAAACAACTGTAACTAGAACAGTTGAAGTTATTAATAAATTAAGTAGTACCGTAAAAAAAGCTACTAAAGATACAAATAACTATTATAAAGGAATACTTGTTGATAATTATATTAGCATTAACAATATTATATTTAGAATAGTTCGTGTTAATAAAGATGATACTGTTACTGTTGTAAGTGATAGTCCACTAGCAAATATTGATTATAATGCTTCTAATGGTAGATTTGATGATAGTAATATGGATGAATGGTTAAATAAATACTTCTATAATCTATTAAATAATAAAAGTAAAAAATTAATAGTAGAGAATAAATGGTGCGATGATATTATAACTGACGAAACGATAGCTAAGAGTACATGTGATAGATATTCATCTAATAAGAAAGTCGGTATTTTATCAATAGAAGATTATAATAATACACTGGATGAATACAAAAATACTTATTTAGATAGTATGGCTAGAACTTGGTATAATAACTTTACTAAGAATAAAAATGTATGGTCAATTAAATCTAACACTAAAGAAGCTTATAAAGATAATATATTATTAAATATAAGACCAGCACTAACAATTAGTAAAGAAGCAAAAATAATTTCTGGTAGTGGGGAAGAAAGTGATCCATTTATAATTGGAGCAGAAACAAAAGCTACAAGAGATATGAAAGTTAATAAATTAGATATTGGACAAAAAATTAGTTATTCAGGTTATAATTGGGTAATAGCAGGTAAAGAAGATGATGGTACAACTGAAATTATAATGGCTGATTATTTGAATACAGGAGAAAAAGAAGGATTAGGAGATAGAGTAAATATCTCATACAATACTAAAAGTTCAGTAAAAATTTATAACCCTAAGGAAAAAGGAAATATTGGTTATCAAATTTCTAATGAAGTATCTAAGTATATTGATACAAGTTACTTAGCTAATAAGACAATTGAAGTACCTATATATGATAAAAATGTAACTTATAAAGGAGAACATGAAACAAAAACTTATAAAGTAAGATTATCTGTTCCATCAGTATTTGAAATATTTAGTGGTAAGTTAAAGGGAATAGGTAGTTCATATTGGTTGATTGATTCATCAAAAGAAGAAGAAAATAAAACACTTATTGAAACAGATGGAACAACACCATTCTATTATAGAGAAACTAATAAATTGGCAGGAGTAAGATTAAGAGCTTATCTTAAAAAAGGTGTTTATGTAAAAAGTGAAAATTGTACAAATGAGATTTGTACAATTGGAAAATAAGAGGTGCAGTGATGAGTAAAAGTAAAAAAGTTATCTATTTAGCAATAAGCATTTTGGTTATTGCAATGATTATTTATTTTGTAGTAGCAAAACCTAAAATAAGTAAATTTAAAATGCTTGATAGGGCAACAGAAATAGCAGATGCTAAAAATAGAGGAAACCGAGTGGGAGGCTGGGTAAGAGTAGAAGGAACAAATATTGACATGCCAGTAATTGTAACAAGCCCGGGCCTATATAAAGATAAAAATGTTAATGGAAGTTATGGTACAGTTTATTCAAGACCTGATAGTGAAACTAATCATCCCAGTGTAGTATCCCATAATATTAGAAATGTATCTAGAAAACCAATAGTTGGTGATGATACCATGACAGGTTTTGAACAATTAATGAGCTTTATTTATCTTGACTTTATTAAAGAAAATCAATATATAGCATATACAGATGTTAATGGTAAACAATCAATATATAAGATTTATGCAGTATCACTTATTAATGATGATCAAAAAGCAACATATAAAGATACCTATACAGAACAAGAAGAAGATGAATATATTGATAAAGCTAAAAATGAAAGCATGTATGATATAGATGTAGATGTAGATGCAACAGATAAACAAATAAGTCTTCTAACTTGTACTAGATTTTATGGTAGTGATACATCCTATAGTTTTAAAGTAGATGCTAGAGAATTAAGAACAGGTGAAAAACAGCAACTAGCTAAAGTAAAGACAAATAATAACTATAAAAAGATAGAAAAACGAATGAAGGAAGGTACAAAAAATGATAAAGCATAAGAAAATAAAATTACTTAGTTTAATTGTAATAGCATGTATATTTTTAACACCTACTACTAAATCAGCAAGCAATCCTTGTCCTACAGCTGAAGGCTTTGTTCAGGAGTATTTAAACTTAAATGGTAGTGGTAGTACAATAGGAGAACGAGCTTATGTAAAAAATGGTAATATAATTACTTATAGCATTAAGCCTAAATATATTCCTTATGTTACTATTTATCTTGGAGAAACTCTTTTGACTCCCGATGCTAATGGAAACTTGTCAATAAATCTTGTTGAAGCTGATGAAAAAGGAGGTGTAATTTCCTTTAACTTTGTATCAGCACCAAAAGAGGAAGAAAAAGATACAAAGAAAAAAGGAAATAAGGTTGAAGGCGTTTTAGGCTCAACAGATGATTGTACAGCTGAATATAATCAAACCTTTACTAGTGACGGAGGAATAATTGAATTTACTCCAGAAGAAAAAAATGATATTCAAAATTCATTAAATGAAATTGGCAATTTACAAAAAGAAAATAATATTGTTACACCAGGATTTGATGATCCGATTGGTGGAGACTTCATTAAAGTAAGTAATCCAACCAAGGCTACTAAGCTAATGTGTAAATATGATAAAGATTCAGGTAAAACTGTTCAAAAATATACTTATACTGGTCAAAAAGATACAGGAGATCAATGGTGTAAAGTTACATGTCGTGAAGACGTAGTAGTATCAATGGACCCTCCAGTTATTACACAATCAGGAATGTGCTTTAGTTATGTAGCAGATATTAAAACTAAATCAGTTTGTAAAGCAGAATACTTAAAACCAGCACCCGTATTACATTATGGTTGTACAGCAGGAAGTTGGTGTTCAGGAGGAACAGATAAAGGTGGACCAAATGAATCATTTGATAGCTGTGTAAATTCATGTGATGGTGGTGAATATACTCAATCTTGTATTAATAAATGTTACAATAAAGTATATGGTACAACGGAAGATACAACAACTACTGAAAAGAAATCAACTACTAAGAAAGTAAGTAATACTACAACAGATACAAAGAAAGATACTACAACAAAAGATAATGAAAGCGAAGGACTTACTTATCTTAATAATTTAAAAGCTAATAATGAATTTATAGAACCAACTAAACTAGCGGGCCAAAGTACTTACGTTGATATTGGTGGAAGTGTTGGAAAAGTTAGATGTTATACAGATGAGGAATTAAAAGTACCGGGTCTTAGTGCAGAAGATGTTTATAACTCTAAGAAATATCTACCTGGCGGAACTTATGCTAATGGAGGATGGAAATGGACAAATCCTTCAAAAAGTACAACAGGTTATTATTCAATTAATAAAAATGGGCAAAAAATATGGCATAATAGTAATGGATGTCCTAGTAATATAAGTTATCATTATTTTGTTAGTTTAGCTAAAACAGCACTTACTCTACAAGAATTAAATGGTACCTTTAAGTTTCCTACAGGTCGTATTCATAGATATGAACCACTTAATGCAGGAGGAGCTTTAAGAAGAGTAGAAGTTGATGGCGTACGTAATCTATGTCAAGAAAACTGTGGAACTTCTAGTTCTTGTCAAAGTGTAGTTAATAGCTACAATGCTTCAGGTGTTAATAATAAAGGTCAAACAGTTCAAGCTTATGATAGAGACCAAAATATTGTTACTAAAGAACAAGCTAAAATGATATTTGATGCTGAAGTTAAAAAATGGAAAGAAGACCAAAAGAAATGTAAGGCTTCTGCTAATGATTGTACAACTCTAAAGAGTAACTATGTTATAAAAACTAGTGAAATAAGTAAAAGATCCGGAAAAGATTTAGGAGAAAAATATACCTCTAATCAAAATGGTAAGAATATAACAGCTAGTGGCGATGGTGGATATACTAGTATGGTAATCAATACTAACGGAAGATGTGTTACTGGTAGCTGTGAAAATAGTAGTAGTGAATACTGTTCTAACTTAGATAGTACTAAGAATAATAGTGAATTAGTAACTTACTGTAATGATAAAGAATCTTGTAAGAATTCTGGTACACCTGGATGTAAAGCAGGAAATATTTGTTATGACCATCATACGACAATTTCATTCCCTAAAAACTATATGAATGTTAAGACAGGTCAAACAAGAGTAGAAATACCTAAAGACCAATTACCTCACTTTGTAGCACTTGGTAATGCTTATTGTACAAACTTATCTACTAAAGAAGTTAATACTGCTTGGTATGATTATAAATTAGATGATACTAATAAAACTGCTAAGCCAGAAGAAAGTAAAATTACAAAGAATATTACTGCTAAGATTAATGATTATGGAATATTTAAATGGAATTTTGATTTATCTTGTTTCTTCGCTATTAAAAATCCAACTACAGGAGAATGTAATGGTGATGATTGTAAAGAGAAAAAATGTAAAGATGGTAAATGTGATACTTCCACAGATGGTGGAATAGAAACACCACTATCAAATGCAAAAGTACGTGCTGTTGATACAACTGATTTATTCCCTAACCGTGAAGCAAGATTTAACTGGAGTAGTAAAGCTAAAAACGTAAGTAATAAAAACTATAAGATTGATCCAGAAGCATTAGTAAAAGAAATTGAAACCTTAGGTGATGCTGTTTATGATGAATCAAAAGAAAATCAAAACCTTGATTATCATGCTAAATTAACTCCAGAAAAAATAAATGAGATTAGAGCTTATAATAAAAGTAAAAAGACTTATAATGATACAGAAAATGGAACTGGTGTTAATAAAATTTCTGGTGAAAAAACTTGGGGTGTTACAGTTTATCGTAGTAATTTCTTAGACAGGTTACAAAATGAAAATGTCCTATTAAAACGTGGACTTAGAGGATGTAATAACCAATCAAGTGTTAATACTTGTGCAACTGAGGAGGGTAAATAGTATGAATAGAGCAATGTTAATAATTGGAATAATTATGCTAGCAATGTTTACTTTTGGAGTAATTAATATAACATCAAATTATCAGTCTGGTAATGAACTTGATTATTACCTACTAAAAGAAACAACTGAAGCTGCTATGATTGATGCTACAGATATTGGTTATTATAGAATGAGTGGAGGATTATACAGAATTGATAAAGAGAAGTTCGTAGAAAGCTTTCTACGACGCTTCTCTCAAAACGTTGTTAATACTAGAGATTATGATATAAAATTCTACGATATAAATGAAACTCCACCAAAAGTTACCATTAAAGTAGATTCTGATACCTCAGTAGCATTTAATGATGATCAATTACACATGAGTAATAAAATTACTAGTATAATGGAAACAGATTATGAAACTAATGAGTTAACAACAAGACTTGCAAATAGTGGAAAACTTGATTATAGCAAGATTGATGAAGTATATACTAAACTCTTAGCTACAAGTTAAGAATAGAAAGGAAGGATAAAAATGAATAGTTTTAGTGTAGGAATAAAAAAATTTTTTTCCAATAAAAATACAGTTACAGTAGTAGGAGTTGCTCTTGCTATTCTAGTATTATATTTTGGATATGAATGGAGGGTAAAAAGTTCCATTAATCCTGTAACTGTTCCTTATGCTTTAAAAACAATTAGCCCAGGAACACAAATAACAGATGAATTAATAGGTACAATAGAGGTACCACCAGCTATGATAAAAGGTAATGCTTATACAAGAAAATCTGATGTTGTAGATATGTATGCAGCTATTGATACAGTAATACCAGAAGGTAGTTTATTTTATCAAAGAAGTGTTGTAAGTAAAGAAAAATTAAAAACAAATATCTTATCTTATCCAAAGAATTATGTTTTATATAACTTAACCGTTAATATGTCTAGTACATATAGTAACTCTATGGTACCAGGTAACTATATTGATATTTATCTAAAAGTTATGAATCATGTTGATGAAAATGAAACAGTTACTGAGAATAATGATAAGATTATGGTAGGTAAATTACTAGAAAATGTTAAAATATTAGGAGTTTATGATAGTAATGGACAAAGCGTATTTGCTAACGTTGATGAAAATAGAACACCAGCACAAATAATCTTTGCTGTACCAGAAGAATATCATATCTTATTACGTAAAGCATCTTACTTAAGAGCTTATGACTCTGAAATTATTCCAGTACCAACTAATGAAAGCTTAGAAAAACATCCAGGAGATGTAAAAATATCTAACGAAGACTTAAAGAACTTTATTAATAGAGTAACAGCTATGACTGAAGCAGATCTTGCTCAACAATAGTTAAAGAAAGAGGGTAATAAAATGACTGAATCCATTTTTGATAAATTAGACTTTGGAGTATTGAAACCACTACTAGATGATGATGATATAACAGATATTTCATATTGTAATCATGGTCAAGTATGGATTCGCTCTTTAACCGATGGTTCAAAAAGAACAGAAGTAGCAGGACTTGACGATGCTTTTATGGAAAAACTTGCCTTTCAGTGCTCTAACGTTATGGGAACAACATTTAATAATGCTAAACCATTCCTAGACGCTGAAAGTGCTGAACTTCGTCTAAACTTTGTTCATCAATCAATTGCTACTAACGGAATAGCTGCTGTTATTCGTAAAACACCAGCTAAGATTAGACTTTCTAAAGATAAACTATTAGCAGAAGATTACTTTACAGCTAATATTCATGATATATTAATAAAATGTGTTGAAGGACATTGTAACATCATGGTAAGTGGTGAAACTGGTTCAGGTAAAACAGAATTTGTTAAATACCTAGCTAGTCATACTAAAGAAAATGAAAAGATTATTACTATTGAAGATACACTAGAACTTCACTTAGATAAAATTTTCCCACATCGTGATATAGTTGCTATGAAAACTAATAACGTTGCTAGTTATACAGATGTATTAGTTACTTGTATGCGTCAGAATCCAAAGTGGATTCTACTATCCGAAGTACGTAGTGCTGAAGCAGTTACTGCCGTTAGAAACTCAATATCATCAGGACATAATATCTTATCAACAATTCATGCTGATAAAGCAAGTGCTATTCCATATCGTTTATATTCACTTTTGGAAACAGATATTGATGTAGATCAATTCTTAACCACTATTTATCGTTATATTCAATTAGGTGTTCATATTAAAGCCTATTACAGTAAACAATATGGTAAATTCCACCGTGAAGTAGATGAAGTAGTAGAGTTTTATGTAGATGAAAATAATAAACCAATAAGTCATATTTTATATCAAAAAACTTTTGGTCAAAAACCAGTACAAAATATGCCTAGTAAAAACTTATTAGAATACTTAGAAAATCAAAATATTAATATTGATAATTTATTAACTAATAAAGATTCAATGGTTAATCTAGATAGTGAATTAGAAAAAATGGAGACACCATCTACTAGTGAAGAAAAAGTTACTATCGTAACACCTAGTAATACAAATGAACAACTAGTAACACCATCAATAATACCAGTGATGCCAGAAGTTAATCAAAATGTACAAAGTATTACACCAATTAATAATTCACAACAAGTTGTACAAAATTCTAATACAGTAAGTCCAGTAACAGGACAAAATATTCCATTTCCTAGTGAAGTGTTGTAGAAGGGAGTGATTATATGGAACTATTCTTATTAATTATAATTGGTATAATAGTCGTTCTATATAGAAACTATAAAGGAGAAAATGTTTCAAAGTTTTTCTCATCACAAATTCAAACCGTATATGATAAGTTTGCTCCTTATTCCTTTAAAGTAGTTAGACAGAAAGCTAAAGATTTAGGTCAAGAATTTACACCAAGACAATATTTAATGCAAATCCTAATATTAGGTGGATTTGCTGGAGTAGTATCATACTTATATTTCTATAACTTAATAGTATCTATAGTATATGTAGTTATAGCAATTGCAGCAGTTCCATATCTTGCTTATTTACGTTGTAAAAGAATATATAGTGAATTTGTTTTTGAGCAAATTCAAGTTTATACAACCAATGTTATTATGGAGTTCGCTACAACTCAATCTTTTGTAAAGTCACTTGAGGGAGTAAGAGATTCAGGTGTATTAGAAGACCCTGTATTAACTGATGTCAATACAATGATAGATATGGCATATAGTAATGGTTCTATTGATGAATCTATAGCATTTATGAATGAAAAATATCCTTACTATATAGTAAAAAATATGCATCAATTATTCTTACAAATTACTAAAGAAGGAGCAAGAGATACCGGAGAAAGTTTAGAAAATATGCAATTAGATATTGATACCCTTGTTGAAAGTGTATATAGAGATAGAATGGATAGATCAAACTTTCATAAGAAATTTTTACAATATGGTGTAATATTATACTTATTAGTTATGCTAATACAATATATGTTAGGTAGAGAAAACTACTTAGCACTTATAGGTAAGACGTATGTTCAAGTTGTATTACATTTTATAGTTATATTTAATGCTTATTTCTTAATAAAAGGTGAAAAATATTATAATGAGAATGTGGGGGCTGAGTAGTTATGGAAATAGTAATAGTTGCTGTTATTATTGTAGGTGTTTTAATTTATAATAATACAATTGATAAAAATAAATTTATTAAAGATAATGCTCAGTACTTTGACCTTTTAAGAGAAGATGATTATAACTTCTTAGTAATGGCTAAATATGGTGAAAAAGCAGATAATAATGTATTATTTCAAAAAAGAATAACATTAGGAATTATAACAATATTTTTAGTTATGTTTATTTTCATGAATACTTTAAGTCTATTAAATATTTTATTTTCTGTAGTAGCTGGTTTTGCAGCATTTAAATATCCATATATGACCCTTAAAGGATATTATAAAAAACATTTGCATGAAATTGATGTAATGTTACCATACTATCTAAAGGGATTAGAAATATTAATTCAGCACTATACTGTACCAGTAGCTATTGGTAAAAGTATAGCAGATGCACCAGATATATTTAAACCAGGTCTTAGAGATATGATTGAAAAGATTAATGCTGGAGATTCATCTATTCAACCATATATGGATTTTGCAAATGAATATCCAGTAAGAGATTCTATGCGAATGATGCGTTTACTTTATCGTTTAGGTATTGGTGGACAAGAAAGAAAACAAGAAAGGTTATTAATGTTTTCTAAGACAGTATCTAACTTACAAGCAAAAGCACGTGAAACAAAATATAAAGAACGACTAGACCACATGGGAAATCAAACAATGATAATGCTTGTTGTAACAGGTATAAGTGTAATGATTTTAATAGTTATTTCTATGATGCAAATGACTTTTTAGTAAAAAAATAGTTACAAATAATCAATTGTTTGTTATAATGTTTATATGCTAGGAAAGGAGAATGATATAAATGAAAGAAGCGACAGGTGAATTAAATATGACAGTAGTTACTATTGTTTTAATTGGAGTTATAACTGCTTTCTTTGCCATTTTCTGGCCAACAGTTATTAAACCACAAATTCAAGATCAATGGAATAAAAATGTTAATTCTCAAGTTGATAATGTAAAATAATGCTTAAAATAAGGAAGTGATATTAAATGCGTGATGCGATTGGTGGAGTATTTACATTACAAATTATTTTAGTTTTTGTATTATTGATTAATGGGTATATGGCATATTCTGTCAATTATACTCGTGCATTTCGTGTTAAGAATGAAATAATAAATATAGTTGAACAAAAAGAAGGATTTACTGAAGGAGGAACAGCAGCAGATGAGATATCAGCTTTAGTTAAAACAGCAGGATATGGACTTTCTTCCGTTCAACAACAAGCTGTAAGAAATAATAATAATGTAGATGGTTGGTACTGTAATGGAAAAGAAGGTTACTGTATTAAATGTAATGATAATACAGGTAATAATAAACTTAATGCAGATGATGCCTCTTACCGTGGAGTTTATTACACTGTAAAAACTTATGTTAATATGGATATACCAATTCTTAATACCATATTTACTGGTTTACCCGATATATTATCAGTAAGAGGAGATACTAAGACAGTATATGCCAAGAATGGATGTAGATCTAAATAAAAGGAGGGAAAGACATGTATGTAATAGTTGCAAATGAAGCAAAAGATATGCTATCCCAACTTGATATAGATATTATGAAAAGTGTAGAGGGAGTTCATACAGCAGATGAAATAGTTTCAATGTTTAAGAACTTCTTTTATGCTAGAATGATACTTGATATTACAGCAATACAAGACTATGATGATATCACAAATATACAAAAAATTTCTATTGGACTTGATGCGGAGAAAATAATATTAGTTTTACCTAATAATGCTATATCAACTTCTAGTAGTTATTTATCCAAAATTATTTCTATGGGTATTTATAACTTTACAACTAATTTAGAAGGTGTAAAATATTGTCTAAATCACCCTAATAGTTATAAAGATGTTGCTCACATTCAACAACTTAATACTCTATCTAGTACTATTAATGAAAAAGTAATGAGTGGCAACCAAGTTATTGGTATTAGAAATATTACTGATCATGCAGGTTCTACTACTTTAATTTACATGTTAAAAAAAGAATTAGAGCAAACTTATGGAATGAGTGTATTAGCACTCGAAGTAAATAGACATGATTTTTTATACTTTAATGATAAAAATATGATTTCTACAACAGATACTAATTTGATGTCAGAAATTGTAAGGCATAAAGATGCTTCAGTAATACTTATTGATTTAAATGATTCAGATAATGATGGGGTGTGTGGTGATGTTTTATATCTACTTGAACCATCTAGCATTAAACTTAATAAGTTAATGCGAAGAAATAGAAAGATATTTGAAGAATTAAGAGGTAAGAAAATTATTTTAAATCAGAGTTTATTAACTAATAAAGATGTAATGGATTTTGAATATGAAGGTAGAACTAAAGTGTTTTATAATTTACCTCCTTTAAATGATAGGGAAAGAAGTCCAGTTCTTGCTGATTTTTTAACTAAGTTAGGACTTTTAACTAAAAATGAAGAAAAAGATGATGGTAAGATTTTTGGACTATTCAAACGTTAATAATTGACAAATATAATTAAATTTTATATTATTATATTGAAGAAGGAGAAATGTATATGGATTTATTAAACTTAGTACAAGTATTAGGAAATGTTCAACCTGTTAATGATCAAGTATGTCATGGACTATTATTCTTAGTTAGAATTATTCGTAAAGGAGTATTTCCTATTTTACAAATTGGTGTTCCAATTATCCTAATTGTTCTTGGAACATTAGATTTAGCAAAAGCAGTTATTGCTTCAGAAGAAAAACAAGTAAAAGAAGCTCAAAGTAAACTTATTAAACGTTGTATTTATGCTGTAGCAGTATTCTTTATTGTAACACTTGTAAATATTGTTTTATCAATGGTTTCAACCATTGCTGGAAACGAAGCTACAGGTATTGATAGTTGGCGTACTTGTTGGAATAAAGCAGGTGAATAAAAAGTTGTTAAATAGCAAAGTTATAAATTGCTATTTTTCTTTTTTTTTGATACAATTATTTTGATTGGTCTATTTTATAAGACTATACTTTATGGAGGAATATATGAAAAGAACGAGTATATATTTTATAACTTTATTTTTAATCTCTTTTATACTTTTAATGCCTAATGATGTATTGGCTAAAGGAACATGTAGGTATAGCTTAGATGTTGATTCTCTAGGATTATCAGGAACTTTAAAATCAGCTAAGTTTAATATAACCGTAAATGATGATGGCAGTATTACGAAAGGTAAAATAAAATTTGTCAATAAGAATGGTTCTGAAGAAACAGATACACTTAGATCAGGCGTTAATTTGGATGGAACACATACTTTAACATATAAGAAGATGTTTGATAAAAATGGTGCATTTTATAAAGCATATAAAAAATTAAATAATTGTCCTTCATTACAATTTATTAATCAAGATAGCTACGGTATTTCTGCCATTAATATGGTTTTAAATGGTAATCAAAGTACTATTGATAATTCTAATCAAACTAGTACTCCTGATAGTACTGACCCTAATAGTTCTAAAAGAAAAATTTATTGTAATAATAGGGAACTTGAAATGCGAAATGTTAAGCAAGGTAAAGTATACTTTTCAACTTACGAAACAAATGGACAAAAAACATTCTCAATTGTTCTTAAGGTAAAAGGTAAGGAAGTAGACAAGGCAGAAAATATTAATTATAAAAATACTGGTAACATTAACTATGGTGGAGATACTTTTAATTTTCTTGTTAATTCTTCTGATTATGGAACTTACTGGAGTAGTAAATGTTCGACTGCTAAAATGTTTATGAAAGCTGATGGTGGTCATACTAGTACTACTAGAATTATTCAGTCAACTAGACCATCTGATACTGAAAATGGTTCTTATGATGCAGCTGAAGCAAAATATGATACAGGGGAAGCAAAGACTTATAAAAACAATGCTACTTTAGATGGATTAAATCAAAAGTTTGATAAATGTAGTCAATTATTTGATATGACAACAGAAGGCAGTTTTGGTTGGTTACTTCAAAAATTACTTAATTATATTAAAATAGCAGGTCCTATATTGGTTGTACTACTTAGTGCTGTTGATTTTATTAAAGCTATAGCATCAAGTGAAGAAGACGCTTTTAAGAAAGCTCAGTCTAAATTAGTTATTCGTTTAGTTGCTGCTTTAGCATTATTCTTAGTACCTACTTTTGTAGAATTATTATTAGGTTTGATAAATGGAATAAGTGATCCAACCTGTGGCTTAAAATAAAAGGAGTTGATTTAAATGATTGGAATGTGGGAAAGTTCTGATCCTAACTTTTTATATGATGGTTTTCGTAGCTTTCTATCTATTTTTGATGGTATTGCTACTACACTATTAGGAGGAATTTATAAGGTATTCTTTTTAGTAGCAAATGCCACCATTGTAAGTGGGGATGTTATAAAAGTATTTTATTCAAGAATTCAACTTATTTTGGGAATATTAATGATATTTAAACTTGCTATGTCAATTTTAAATATCATTATAAATCCTGATATTATAAAAGATCAAAAACAAGGCCCTGGTAAAATAGTAATGCGAATAGTAGTAGCATTATTTATGCTAACCCTTGTTATACCACTTAATATTCCTAATGCCACTGATAAAAGTCTTAATGCATATATAAATGATCATGGTATACTTTTTGGTTTTTTATATAAAGCTCAAGATGCAATATTATCAGAAAATATTTTAGCTAAACTTATTTTAGGTACAGCATCTGATGGTGATGATATGGATGTTAATAATCTTAGTGATGTTGGTAATGCCATGGCATCTACTGTTTTAAAAGTTTTTATAAGAATCAACGTTTACGATGACACAGAACCTCCTTGTGAGAATTCGGAAACTTGTGAGAATACTATTTGTCCTGGAGAAGTAAATGAATCACATTATGCTGAAGAAAATGTTGATCCTCAAGTTATATTGTCTCATCTTAATGACGCTTGTGGTGGGTTGAAACGACTTTCTTCTAAAGCTGAAAGATATGCTTTTGCTTATACACCGGTTTTAGGAGCTTTAGTTATGCTTATTATGGCATTTATTATAGCGGGATTTACGGTTGATATAGCAGTTCGAGCTATTAAACTAGCTGTTTTAAGATTAGTTGCACCAGTTCCTATTATTTCTTACATTAACCCACCTAAGCAAGGTGGTGGAGCTTTTGATAACTGGCTTAAAGCATTAATTTCAACTTATGTTGACTTGTTTGTTAGAATTGCTATAGTATATTTTGGATTATTTTTAATTCAAATTGTAATGAATGGTGGTCTTGATATATTTGGAAGTAATGTGGATGGATTAAGTTTCACTTCTGGTATAGCCTTTATTTTCGTTATTTTAGGTATTCTAGTATTTATTAGGCAAGCACCACAATTTATTAGAGATATTTTAGGTATTAAGGGTAAACCAATGGGTAATGTTGGACTTTCTAGTGTACTTGCTGGTTCTGCTGCTTTCCTTGGTGGTGCAGGTTTAGCTGGAGCTGGAGCTGCTGCTATGGGAACATTTGGAGCAGCAAGGGAAGCAGCTGCCCAAGGAAAACCAATGCCATCAGGTTGGAGAAGTGGTAGAGATTTAGCTGCTCAACTTAGAACTGGGGATTCTAAAGCTCGTGGTGGTATTGCTAATGCTGCTTCACAAAGACTTCAACGAGCTTCTGCTACTGCCATTGCTCGAAGATATGGAGTAACTGGAGAAGGTGTAGAAGTAGCTAAGGATAATATGTATAAACTTATGGGTCGAGCTGATAAGTCTAAAGACTTGTATGATAGATTCCTAAAAGGTCAGGCGCACAATGAAGAATTGGCTCAAGTTGCTGCAATGAATGGTATAGATTATAATTCACGAACTGGTACGTTTGCCAATGATGATGAACGTGATAAGATGCAAAAAGCTTTATATAAGTATCAAGCTGATGATGCAAAAGCTGCCAAAAAAGCTGAATCATTATATAAAGAAGGAAAAGGATTTGCAGATTCACATAGACTTACCCCAACGTTTGAAGAAGAACATAGAAGAAGTTGGCGTGAAGCTCTACCCGGAAATGCTCGAAGTGATATGTATAATGCACGAGGCAGATCCACTTCACATCAATCTATAGCTGATAGAGTACTTGGAAGTCCTGATAATTGGCGAGGAGAACTTCATGATCCAAATCATCCTAATCCACGTGTTGATAATAGATGGGATCCAAACGGCTCACGCAATTTAGATAATAATACACTATATGGTAATCCATGGGCTCCACCAGGACCTGGACAAAATCCACCGGGACCAGGAGGTCCACCACCTGGTGGCCCTAGACCATAATGAAATGGAGTGTGACTAGTTAATGAATTATTTAATACCAGCTAATACTAAGAAAGGGGAATTGTTCTTAGGAATATTTAGGGGTAGTGACTTAATACTATTTGGAGTTGGTATATTACTAACATTAATACTGTTAGTTACTATGCCGATGAATAATACTTGGCAGGTGGTTCTTGTTATGCTACCTGCAGGTATTTGTACCTTTTTAATTATTCCTGTTCCTAATTACCACAATATGTTAACAATTATCCTAGAGTGTTATGCTTTTCTTACAAATAGACAAAGATATATATGGAAGGGTTGGTGTGTATCAAATGGCAAAGAAAATAGGTAGTGGTTATACTGAAGATTGGATACCTGTTGAATCTATTCAAAATGGTATGATTATCTGTAGTGATAAAAATAAAGTTACAGGGGTTAAAATAGCTCCTAGAAATATATTTATCTTAGATGCTCAAGCTCAAGATAATGTCTTAATTAGTTTAAAAAACTTTTATAATATGATTGATTTTGAATTTTGGTTGGTGGTTGCTGATCGTCCGGTTGATATATCAGTATATATGTCGCAGTTACAACTTCTATATAATGATACACCATCTCCTGCTATTCGTAAGATTATTATGCAAGATATAGAAAAAGGTAATACTTTTATGAACAATAGTATTGTTGATACTGAGTATTATATTCTGTTTAAAGATAAGAATCCTGATAATCTTCAAAAAAGAATTAGATTATTAATAAATGGACTTGCTGGTTGTGGACTTAATGCTTCACAAGTTAGTAATGATGATTTAAGATTAATTTTAGATAACTTCTTAAATGGAGGAAAAACTACTGAATTTGGGACGGTGATGCCATTATGAGTATAAGTTTAAAAAGTCAAATAGCTCCTAAGGGACTAAATTTTAATCCAAGTGATTTCTTTATAAGTGATAAGTATGCTACTATTTTAACAGTAGTATCTTATCCTAAATACATAGCACCTGGTTATTTATCAACTTTGACTTCTATGAGTGGAATAAAAATAGTTATTAAGCATATTCCTGTTCCCTTTAGTATGATGTCTAAGATGATTAATAGACAAGTAGCTGATTTACGTGAAAAGTATCGTCAAGAAAAAGATCAAACTGCTAAAGAAAAGATTAGACAAGATGCTGAGAGTCTGGAATACTTTGTATCAATGCTTGCTTCTAGTCAATCTAAAATCTTTGATTTTCAGATGCATATTATGATTACTGCTGATACAAAAGAAGAACTTGAACTTAAAAAAGTAAATGTTAAAAACTATTTAGATGCGATGGAGTTACGCGCTATTTCTCTTCGCTTTGAACAAGAGAAAGTATTAAAAAGTATTTTACCAATTTTTCCAGCTCAGGATGTTGAACAAAGAATAGGTACACCAATACCTTCTCCAACTATTGCAGCTATGTATCCATTCATTTTTGATAGTATTAAAGATCCAGGATTATCTGTTTTACTTGGAGTTGATTTTTCTGGGGGTGTTATCCTATTTAATCAATTTTTATATCAAATTAGAAAAGAAAATAATAGAAATAATGCTAATATGATAGTACTTGGTACCTCTGGAAGTGGTAAGAGTACAGCTGCTAAATTAATTCTAAGAAGTCATATTAGAAATGGTTGTCAAATAGTAGCAATTGACCCTGAGAATGAGCTAGAAGAAATTACAAGAACTTTTGGTGGAGATACAGTTGATATTGGTAAGGGTGGACAATTTGGTATGATTAACCCCTTAGAAGTTATTATAGATGCTGATGAAGAGGAAATTAAACAAGGACTTGGTTATACTGTTTTAACAAGAACATTACAGTCATTAAAGGCTTTTATGAGATATTATGATCCATCTATTACAGAAGATGTATTAACTATGTTTAGTGAAGTAGTTCAAGATACTTATAAACGATTTGGTATTGATTTTGATACAGATTTTTCTCACTTTACTAGTAATGACTATCCAACATTTACAGATGTTTATGCTACTATTAAAGGACGTATTTTATCAATGCCTGAACAAACACATGAGAAAGATATTTTACAAAGATTACAATTAAAAGTTAAACCATTAATTACAGAACTTAAGTTCTACTTTGATGGAAAAACAACCATTCGTAAAGATAGTGACTTTATGGTATTTAATATTAAAGAATTAATGAATTCTGAAGGAAATACTAAGAATGCATTATTCTTCAATATACTACGCTTTGCTTGGGGATTATGTCTTGATACTAGTGTAAATACTATATTAATGGTTGATGAAGCTCACGTATTATTAGGTGCTAATAACGAACTAGGAGCTGATTTCTTAGCACAAGTACAACGTCGTGCTAGAAAGTATAATACTGGTACAATAATAATTACCCAACAACCAAGTGATTTCTCGGATCCTTCTGTTATTACACAAGGTAAAGCTATTTTTGATAACTCATCTTATTACCTTGTTATGGGATTAAAGAAACAAGCTGTTGATGATTTATCATTATTAATTGATTTAAATGATAATGAACGAGATAGTATTAAAAGATATTCACAAGGGGAAGCATTATTTGTCTGTGGAAATAGACGTATGCGTATAAATGTTGTTGTTACTAAAGAAGAGTTAGAATCATTTGGTGATGGTGGAGGATTTTAGAAGTAGTTAGGTGGTGAAGAAAAGATGAACCAAAATAATAATAGACAAGGAAATGAACGTAACAATAGACCTAGTCAGGGTGTTCCAGGTGCTAGTAATAACAGTTCATCTTTTCCTAATAATACTCCTAAAAAAGAAAATGGTATTAAAACTCCAGGACATTCCTCATCATCTTTTCAAGATAGTTTAAATAGAAAACCTAATTCCTCATTTAAAGATGATATAAAAGATAAAGCAACTAATTTTATTCCTGGTGTTAGACAAGTTAAAAAAATATCTGATTTAGCTAATAAGACCAATAATGCATTAAGTAATATTAGAGCAAATAAAGGGCCACAATTACCACCTAATAGGGCTAATAATAATCAAGCTGGAGGTAATAATAAGCCTAATACTATTCCTAAAGATAATAATCCACTTAGTAAACCATCCTTTTTACCTAGCGGTAAGAACTTACTAGATGATGATGAAACTGATAACACAGAAGATGCAGAAAATCAAAGTGCAGTTTCTACATTGATGGGAAGAAAGAACAATAAAAATAATAAAGGTGGATTATCATTTTTAGGAAGTGGATTTCTTAAAATGAATCCTATTGTTAAACTATTTGCAGCAGTTATTGCTATAATGATTCCTTTACTATTATTTTTTATGGCGATGTCTCCTATATTAGTATTTAATAGTACATCAGCAATAGGTATTTCGGATAGTAATAAAAATTATAAGACTACGGAAGCAG
Source organism: bacterium (assembly GCA_014846175.1). Classification (GTDB taxonomy): domain Bacteria; phylum Bacillota_I; class Bacilli_A; order RF39; family UBA660; genus Onthousia. The sequence goes on from RKAV01000031.1 coordinate 35,218, forward strand.
AAAAGGATTTTCAAGAACGTGTTAAAGAAGTACAAGATGAATATAGTTCTAATGGTAAAAGTTTTGAAGCTAAATATATCGGAGCAGTTTATACTATTCTTTCAACTTATGGTAAAGGCTATAGTTATAAAAAGATGACTAAATCAAAGATTAGAGAAATAGCTGATTTAATGTTTGATGAAAATAATTCATTTAGTGAAGATACTTTTAAAAATAACTTAATCAATAATTATTTTCCAAGTAAAATACCAGGGCAAGATGAAAATACGTATAAAAGATATGTAAAAGATATGTATGATATTCTAAAATATTATGATAATAATAATAATAAATCAAGTACTATTGCAAATGGTGTAACTGGAGCAGTATGTACTTATACCTTTCCAGGTATCAATACAGAACAATATGGTACTGGTATAAAAAAACGTGCTATAAATGCAAGTAATATTATGGTTAGACTTATGTCTGCTGGTGGAAGATGTGATGGAACATTTGGTGTACCTATTGAAGGCGAAGAACTTGTTCCTCTTGAAAAATATGCTCTTGGTGTAGCTTACGCAGAAATAGGTGCTTCATCACCTGAACAGGCTTTTAAAACCCAAGTAATTGCAGCTAGAAGTTTTGCTCTTTCTGTTCCAGATGCTTCTGGTAATACTAATGGAAGAAAATTATATGAAGAAAATGGTCAGTGGATTTTACAAATAACCAATTGTGTTACTGATCAAGTTTACTGTGATCCTGATAAAGGATGTAGTGTAAATGGAGCTAGTAATAATCAAGACCTTGTAATGCATAGTGGTGTAAACACAGCTTCTACTAAACACTTTGATCCACTACCTGCTAATGCTCCACAAAGGCAATGGGCAGCAGAAGTGGCTGGTAAAGTTGCACTGGATAGTTCAGGTAATCTTTATCAAACTAACTTCCTACAAGCTGACCAAGATGCTTGGACTAGTATGGCTAAGCAAGGCCTTGATTATACACAAATTATTATGAAACATTATCCTAATGTAGCATCTATTAGTGAAAGTAATTGTGTTGATTCTAGTAGCACAGCTAGTGGTAATTATGCCGCTTGGAAACAAACAGATTCACAGTGGAGTAGTGTAGTATTAGGTGGTGGAACTGATCAAAAACGTTCTATTGGTAATATTGGTTGTCTTGCTACAAGTATTTCTATGTTAATTGCTAAGAGTGGAGCAGTAGATAGTATTACTGATAGTGCTGCTAAAGCAAACTTTAATCCAGGTACATTTGTTGAAGCCATGAATAATGTAGGAGGCTTTGATTCAGCTGGTAACTTACAATGGTATAAAGTATCTGATGTAGCTCCATCCTTTAAATATGCCGATGATACTAGTTTAAAAGGACTTAGTAAGAGTGAAAAACTTAGTACTATTAAAGAAAAAACAAGTCAATCTAATACTTACTGTGTAGCAGAAGTTAAAGGTGGTCAAGGACAACACTGGGTTGCAATTGATAGCGTTAGTAATGATGGCGTTAAAATGATGGATCCTGGTAGCAAATCAACAGATTTATGGCAACAATATGATTGGAATAATACTTCTAGATTAACTTGCTTCAAAAAGAATTAGGAGGATGATAATATATGAAAGAAAAAAAAGTAAGATACTATGTTATATTTTTCCTCCTATTTGTTTATTTGGTTTTGATGTTTATCTTCTTCCTATATCCTAACTATAAAGACAAACATAATAAAACATCTCTTATTGTAAATAAATCAGCTAGATGGTATTATGAAGATGGTAAATGGAAAGATATGACAGATACTAATCAATATAACTGGCAAGCATTTGACATTTATCAAGATGGTACTTTTTTAGGAAATTATTATCTCTTATATAATGATAAATGGTATATCTTTGATAAGAATAGAGATCCTATTAAGCAAGATGGAGTTGATATCTTTGCTATTAAGACTAATCAAAAATATCAATATGGTAATTTTACCTTAGAAGATACTACTGATGAAGAGGAAAAATATATAAGAAAAGTACTAGAAGATAATAATATTAATGCTTTAACATTTACTACTGAAAAGGTAATTAACTTTGATTTAGATAGTGATGGTAAGCTAGAAAAGATAATTATTGCTTCTAATGTATTCACTACTGAATATGAAAAAGATTTATTTAATTTTATCTTTGTTGTGAAAAATGACAAAATAATAATGATAAAGAAAGATATTGATACTTATGATCAACTTTACAGTATGTGTCAAGCTTATGTTCCTTATCTTGTTGATTTAACAGGTAATGGTAAATACTCTATAATAACAGGTTGTGGTTATTATAGTAATAAAGCAGATTGTATAGAAATGTATCAGTTGAAACATGGTAAATATATTAAAGTTAAATCTTGTAAAGATTCATAAATAGTATTTGAATAATTTAATATTTTGATATATAATATGTTCAAAAAAAGAAAGAAGGGCTTTTATGAAATTAAAATTTCGTGCAGATAAAGATGATTTAATTATATTTGGTATTTTTGCCATATTCTTATTATATATTATTGCTATTGGAATAGTTAATTTACATGCACTTACTACAGAAGGAGTATTTAGTGGTTTTAATCCATTTCCAGCTTTTTCTAAACAATTTTTGTGGATGACACTTTTGATTTATGTAGCAGCTTTAGCAGGAATGTTTGCAAGTGTTAAATCTTATTTCTTTGAAATGGAAAAAGGTTTTGGTATTACTACAGAAAAGAAAGATAAAGGATATTCTAGATGGGCTAAAGATAAAGAACTAGAAGCAGAATTAACTAAAGTTTCTTTACAAGCAGAAACAGCTAATGCAGGTGGAGTTCCTTTAATTTTAAAAGAAAATGAAGCTTGGGTAGATAATGGTGAATATCATACTTTAGTTATTGGTGCTACTGGTTCTGGTAAAACCCAAACAGTTATTAAGCCAACAGTTAAGTTACTTGCTAAAAATGGTGAGTCTATGATTATTACTGACCCTAAAGGTGAAATTTATGAAAGTACTGCTTCTATGTTATGGGAAAAAGGTTATGATGTTCAAGTATTAAACTTTCGTAATCCTCAAGCAGGAAGTGGATGGAATCCATTAACACTTCCATATCACATGTATAAATCAGGTAATCAAGATAAAGCTATTGAGTTACTTGATGACTTAGCTTTAAATATCTTATATGATTCATCCAATGCTAATGCTGATCCATTTTGGGAGAAGACCAGTGCTGATTATTTCTCAGGAGTAGTTTTAGGTTTATTTGAAGATGCTAAAGAAGAAGAAATTAATCTTAATAGTGTTAGTTTAATGACTACAGTAGGGGAAGAAAAGTTTGGTTCTAGTACCTACATCAAAGAATACTTTGATGCTAAAGACCCTGCTAGTGCCGCATCCATTAATGCATCAGCTACTATATCAGCTCCAACTGAAACTAAAGGAAGTATTTTATCAGTATTTAGACAAAAGATTAAGTTATTTGCATCACGTGAAAATCTATCGGAAATGTTAAGCCATAGTGATATAGATTTAGCAGGTATTGGTAAGAGAAAAACTGCTTTGTTTATTGTAATTCAAGATGAAAAAACAACTTATCATCCACTTGTAACTATATTATTAAAACAATGTTATGAAACACTAATTGATGTTGCTCAAGCAAGTGGAGGGGCTTTACCTGTTAGGACTAATTTCTTACTAGATGAGTTTGCTAACATGCCAAAGTTAAAAGATATGACTACTATGATTACAGCAGCACGTTCAAGACACATGCGTTTTACAATGATTATCCAAAACTATGCTCAGTTAAATCAAGTATACGGTAAAGAAGAAGCAGAAACTATCCGTGGTAACTGTGGAAATATTATTTACTTAATATCAGCAGAACTTGCAGCATTAGAAGAAATATCTAAGATGTGTGGTGAGGTTAAAAGTAAAAAAGACGATAAAACAGCATCAACACCACTTGTTACCGTATCAGATTTACAAAGAATGAAACAATTTGAAACTATCATTCTTCGTATGCGTAAACAACCATTTAAAACTAAAATGACACCTGATTTTAAAATTGATTGGGGAAAAACTTATCCAAAAGCAGTATTTACTGATAGAGAAAAAGTACCTGTTCATACATTTGATATAAAACAATTTGTAAAAGAACAAAAGAAGAAAAAACTAATTGAAATGATGAATGCTAGTGATATGGAAATACCAAGTGATAATGGTGGAGCAGGTATGCCGTCATTCTTACCACCTAATTTATTTGCTAAGAAAGAACCATCACCATTTTCTGATAACACTCCTAAACAAGTAGTAAATAAAAATCTAGAAACACCGAAGAAAGAACCAGAAATACCTAATTTTGATGTTGATGAACTAGTTAAGAAGATAGATGCTAAAATAGCTGAACTTGAGAAAGAAGAAGCTTTAAATAAGGAAAAAGAAAAAATGAATGAAAAGAAAGAAGAAAAAGAGAAATTAGAAGAATCTCCTGTAAAAGAAGTTAATAATAATGTTAATTTAGAACTTAGCGATAATGACGATAGTGATGATGATTTCTTTGATGATTTCTTTGATGAATAGGTGATATTATGTTTAATAAATTTAATAACTTAGGTAAAAAAATACGTACTGAAGAAGAAGAAAAAAAAGACGATACAAAAAAAGTAAGTGCTACCCCAACTTCAGATAAAGAAAAAGCAAGAAAGCAATTATTAAAATTAGTAGCAATTATTTCCGGAGGATTTGTAGTAATTTTATTAATAGTATTAATAGGAACTGCAGTAATAGGAACAGATCACAGTTATGATCAAATAGAACAAATATTAAAAAATGCTGCTATTAAATACTATCAAGTTCAAGATGTATTACTACCTTCTAAAGAAGGAGAAACAAGTGAAGTTGATGCAACTACTTTAGCAAGTGATGATTATAAGTTGATGAAACCACTTGCTAAACTTAAGAAAAACGCATCATGTACTGGTAAAGTAGTAGTTCAAAAAATTAATAATAAATTTATTTATACACCATATCTTGATTGTGGGGATTCTTATAAGACTGAAGAATTATATAAAGCAGTAATTAATGAAAATAAACCAGTTACAAGTGGTAATGGTTTATATGAAATGAATGGTGAACATGTATTTAGAGGAGATACAGTAAATAATTATGTAAAACTATCTAAAGGATTGTTTAGAATTGTAAAAATTACTAGTGAGAATAAAATATTATTAATTCCAGAATTTAATAATAATTATTACGATGTATGGGATGATAGATATAATTCTGATATAAGTTATAGTGCAGGAATAAATGCTTATCGTCCTAGTAGAATGAAAGATATACTTGCAAATGTTTATGCAGGAAAAGAAAAAGAACTTATTCTATTAGATGATACTGATAAACAAAAATTAACTACCTTTTCTTTATGTATAGGTAAAAGAAGTCAAGAAGAAGTAAATAATACAGGAGTAATAGAATGTGCTGATGTACTTGAAAATCAAATAATAGGGTTGCTAACTGTTTCTGATTATCTTAATGCTTCACTTGATACTAATTGTACAAAAACAGTTTCTAAATCATGTCAAAATTATAATTATTTAAAGATTAAAGATATAACTTGGTGGTTAGCAAGTGCAACTAATGCTAATACCAGTGATGTATATTATGTAAATCAAGAAGGATACATTCTAACTTCAAATGCTTCAAGTCTTAATATAGTAAGACCAACCATTATGTTAAATAATAATGTAATGATAAGAAGTGGTAAAGGGACAGAAAGTGATCCATTCATCTTAAAATAAAAAAGAAAGTAGGGGTGGCCAACCATGAATATATTAAGTTTACACCTAATTAGTAGTGAAAGCCATTATGTTAATAGCATAATCTACTTTTTTTAATTGTATTTTTAGAGATAGTCTAACATCATAGGCTTATCTTTTTTGCGTCAAAAATACTGATATTTAGGAGGTAATATGAAAAAATTATTTAAGAAGTTAGCCACTACTAACATATCAACAGCTTATATATTTATTCTCTTAGGAATAAGTACTCTAATGATGGCAGGATACTTTTCCTATGCTTGGTTTACAGTACAAGGAGT
>RKAV01000042.1 GCA_014846175.1 bacterium
TAAATAAGAAAAAAGAAGAAAAGGAGAACGAAAAATGCAAATAACTAAATATAATCAATCTTGTTTGCTTGTAGAAACTAACGATAAAAGAATTTTAATTGATCCAAGTAATATTGATTATACTGATGTAATGTATAATAAAGAATGGGTTAATATAGATGCAATTTTAATTACCCATAAACATCAAGATCATTGTTATGGAGAAATTATAAAAAAAATAATAGAAAGAGATAATTGCAGGGTATATACATCAACTGAAGTTGATAAATATAATCATTTTGATAATACTATTATTGTAAAAGAAAATGATATTATAGAAATTTTTCCTAATATAAAAATTGAAGTTACACATGCCGAACATGGTTATTTAACAGGAATGAGAGAATCAAATAATGAAATAATTGAAAATATAGGATTTATTATTGATGACGGGAAAATAAGATTATATACGACCAGTGACACAATAAATTTTTACAATGACTATAAATGTGATATTTTATGTATGCCCTTTAATGGGAACGGATTAACTTTTGGGATAATAGATGGTATAAATTTTGCTAAACAAATTAATCCTAAATTATTATTACCAATTCATATGCAACATCCTAAAGGTATTATGAATCCAAACATTGATAAATTAAAACAAGAATTAGAACATAACTGTATTAATTACAAAATTATGAAAATTGGTGAAAAGATTAATTTTAATGATGAAAAAATTATTGAAGCATAATAGTATTGAAATTTGTAGTAATATATTGTTACTTTTTTCTTTATTTGATAAAATGTATATAGTGATTGATTCAAATATCAATCGTCTTTGTGAAGAGTTGTAGATATCTACGACATTTGCACCAGATTGATTGATACTCGGACTTTTCGAATTTAAGTAATACAGACTAACTAGAAATAGTTGGTTTTTTTGTACTTAAATTTTGAAAGGATGAGTGGTTATATATGTTAAATATTGAAACAAAAGAACTTATAATAAGTGATAAATTAAAAAAGAAAAAAATATAGATGATTTTGAATTATAGAAAAATGTGTTATAATATTCAGTCAAAGAGGTGGTTTCTATGAGAAAAGAACCTACTGATAATTATATTGATTTTGCATTATTAGGAAATAATATATATGATATTAATTTTATGAATTATTTATTTGAATCACAGAATGTTAATTCTTATTATTGCAACAAATATAAAATATGTGATGATAAACAAGAAAATTTATTAAAGAGTATTGCATATTATTTTGGTACAAGAGGTCCTTTACTAATTGATGATAAAGGTTTAAGAAAAATATTTGATGATAACGAAATACCTAAAACATCAAATTTGCCTAATTTATCTTCAGAAGATATAATCAATCAGATCGATACTTGTTTAAAATGTGATGCAGTTTATGTTTGTAATTCAAATGGTAAATTAGATAAATATACGATGTTTATATTAGGATATTTAATGGCAATGGAACAAGAAATTTTCTTTTGGAATGATATAGATGAATCAGAGTGGTTAATGTCGTGTATTTCTAAAAAGAATAACAATGGTTATAAAGAAACTGTACAATTCCCTTTAGAAATGATCAGAACTTTTGCTTATCCATATTTATTTAAAAAACAAAAATTAGAATTACAAGCAGGAACATATGGTGAAGTAATAGTTGATGATGAAGGAAACATAGGTGTAGATAGAAATATAGAATTTAATTTGCAAGTAGAAAATCAAGAAAATGAAGAAAATACAATTTCATTGTTAGGTAGTTTAAGAAAACAATTAATATCGATTAAAGAAAAATCTTTGCAATTAGAAGAAAATGGATATAAGGTTTTAGCTCCTAAATTATCAAATGTTAAAACCAATGAAAATGGATTTATAATTTTTGAGGATGATGTTAGTGATAATCCTATTGTAATAGAGTCAGATTTTATTGAAAATTGTTTAAAATCTGAAGGTATTATTGTTTGCGATAAAGATGGTTATGTTGGAAATACTGTTATGTTTGAAATTGGATATTTACTAGCAAAAAAGAAAAATATAGAGTTTGTTGAAGAACCTAATGAACAATGGTTAAGAGATGTTGTTGATTATTTCTCAAAGTTAAATGATAAATTACATTTATTCAAATACAAATAAAATCGTTGTAAAATTGCTCAAGTGAAAATTTAAATTGACCAAAATTGAAAAGTATAGTAGTATAATGGTACTGAACGAGTAAATGGTCCAAAATAGTGTATTTGTTTGACTGGTACACTATTAAAATGTGGTGATTTTAGTATTTCATTCCACGCCAAAAAGTGTCGAACACAATAACGTGAATGACTAAATGCACCATTTAAGATGCAAAATTATGAATGATTAAATGTGCCGTTTTACCCATTCGATAATAATAAATAATCTACGCCTAGGCTTCGTTATTTATTATTATCTTTATTGAACAAACTAGGTTTAAGTATAATACCTGCAAATGAAATTCAAAGAATTAAAATCAAGATATTGGGGACAACATTTATGGTCAGTTGGTTATTTTTGTAGAAGTGTAGGTACAATTACAGAAAAAACAATTAAAGATTATATTGAAAATCAAGAGAATGAAAGTGAAGAAAATTTTAAGATTGTGAATTAACGAGTTTACTCGCTAACTGTACTTTCAGTACTTAAACAAGCCATGTACTTTAGTGCATGGTGGTTGTCAAGAATAATAAAAATATGAAATCTATAACAAACTTTAATTTATCATTAAATGATATTAAAAAAGATTTGGAAGAAAATCATGAAACAATTAGAGAATTATTAAACGAAAATGAAAATTTGAATGTTAAGTTAGAAGAAAAAGAAAAATTATTACAAATATCAAAAAAAACTATATCTGATTTAAAAAAAAGATTCATAATTTAGAAGAACAAGTTAATTATTGGAAGAATAAATTCACTAAAATTATAAGCCACATTAAAGATAAAGTGCTCGGTCTGTTTGGAAAAGATGAGGAACTTGATAGATAATTAATTCATTACAAGAAAACGAGTAAATAATTATGATATTTAACGAGTTTGTGTTATTACCCGACTTTTTCAGTTGCAAAGTTGAAAAAGTCGGGGATTAGAAATGCCAAACTTAGCAACAATTGATAAGATAGATAAATTTAAAAATCAATTAAATAAAGGAATTTTTATGTGACTTAGATAAAATACAGAAGCAAAAGTGTCATAAAGCCTTATAAATGCTGGGTAAAATGATACTTTTTTTAGTAAACAACTGAAAAAGTCGAGAATAAAAAAGGCACCATACTACTTACGATAGTTTGTAGTATTGGTGCTTATTGGGTTTCCAAAGGATCACCTTTGGCACACTATTCCTAGATGGCTTGTCCATCTTGGTATTGTGTTACTATCTTGTTTAAAAGATAGTTTATTAAAAATTTGAAATTACTTATTTCACTTTTTTAAATAATAATACTAAGTCAATTATATGTTAGAACTATTAAGTTTTGTGGTATAATTATTCATAGAGGTGATATAGTGATCGGTGTTAAATGTATAATTTATGAAAAAAATAATAGAAGTTTAGTTATTGATATTAGCAATGAAGAAAGTAAAATTCAAAATAATGATATTTCAAAATCAATAGATAATAAAATTGTTTTTAAATATTTAGATTCTCTTTACAGGATTATAGACGGTTGGCAAAAAGAATATATTGATACAAGAATAATTGATGGAGATAGTTGGAAATTATCTATTACTTATATCAATGGAAACAAACGAGAATATTATGGCAAATCGTGTTATCCTACCAATTTTGAAGCACTTGAAAGACTTAATGAAAAATTAATTGATGAGGTGCAAAATGGATAAATTAAATATTGATTTTAAAAGTCTCTTACCATATGTTATCGATGCTTTTTCTTCAGTATATGGTGAAGAGTATCGCTCTATTATTTCTAAAAAAATAAATAATACTCTTATAATTTCATATCATGATTTTGAGGGATTAAGGGATTATGTATCATATCTAAAAAGATGCAAAGGTCGTGAATTATCTATTCGCTTTTTAGATGAAGTAGGAATAGATGTTCAAGTACAAAAAAAAGACAATTATAGTGAACTTTTTGATAGTAAAATTAGAGATATTTTAGAATGTTTTATTGATTCAAATTTTGGTTTTGATAAAGATGCAGATTATTGGTCACCACTTCTTGCTTTTGATAGTAACAATAAGAATAATCCAAAAAGATTACTAACAAATAAAATAAAAATAATCAATTATCTTCTTGGTAATGCTCAGGATAAAATAACTGAAGAAAATTTTGAATCTTTTACTAAAACAAAAGAATTTTTACAATTATTAGAAAAGATAAATGAATTTAAAACGATATATGAAAAATTATTATCTGAATATAAAGATTGGGCAAAGCAATTAGCACCATATGAAAAATACATCGAAGACGAGAAAAAAAGAAAAGAAGATATTTTACAAAAAAAGAAAAATGAATTGTTTAGAGAAGTCTTTGATCAATTACAATTGACTGTAAAAGATTCTATTTATAGTAAAACTTTTGAAGAGCAACAAGAAATTATTTTAGGTTCTACTGATATTTCATCTAAATCCAATATAGAAGCTTTTCGTTATGAACAAATGGAAAAACTTAAATCTCCTAACATTGAATACTGGGACAAATTTTGGATAGTATATTGGCAATCAAATTATTTTAAAAAATTAGGAATTACTATTCCAAACGAAAAAATGCTAGAGTGTAATTCTGAAGAAGATATTACCAATTATCTAACATTTTTAAATCAAGATGATATTAAGAAATATATACCTACAGAAGAATTAATTAGTTATATTTCGACTACGAGAGAAAAAAAGTATGAAGAAGCTCTTAGGGAATACTATACAACTAGAAAAGATTTTACAGATGCTATGAAAACATTTGCTAATAATCAAAATAATTTGAATTATATTTATTATCAAATAAAAAATAAAAAGGTTTGTATTGCAGGACAAGGTGGTTACAATGACAAAAATGAGTTTTTCTCAATAATGTTTTATACAGTTCGCATAAATGATGGAGGTTATTTACTTCAAAGTTTTATGCATGAATGTGGACATATTATAGATCAAATTGAAATAGGCACTGGTTTTGAGCATTTTGATAGTTTTGACGAAAATATTAAAAAAAATCCATATAACAATGCATTTAGAAAATATGAAAAATTTAATGAGACACTTAATGATATGTTTACAATAGAAGCAATTAAATTTTTACAAAGCCAAGGAATATATTTAATTGAGCCAAAAGAATTAACTATATTGGATACTAGCAATTGCAATACTGCATCAATTACTAAGAATCTATTACAACCATTACTTCAAAAATTTAAAAAACAAGTTATTAAAGCTAAAATTAATTCAGAACCACAAGAACTCATAAAGTACATTGGTGAAGATAATTTTGAAGAATTAGTTGATGCTGTTAACAAGGTTGATTACCTTTCAAGAAATGGTGTTATGCCTAAAATAGATAATTCTCCAGAAGATGCCATGGTCATAGAATATTTTGAGCAAATTGAGAGGGTTAAACAAATTTATAATAATATTGATAATTATTATGATAATAAATTTGGAGATTTCCCAACAAGTGAACTTGAAGGAACCACTAAAAAAAGATAAAATATAAGACGATTAGATTAGTTGAAAAAATTATAAATCGTCTTTTTTATTTTTACTCTAATAATTAAAAAAATCGAGAGTATTTTTATCTACTCATATCAAATCCATCAGATTTATCATAGTCTTTATCATAATCATCATAATCTTTAACTCTTGTTTTTAAATAGTCTGGTGCAAGTGTTAGTTTTTCAGATTCATTACCAGGAAATAGATTGTATGCTATAGGAATTCCACTAGAATCCATTAACAATCCCATTTCAATAATTGAATCAGGTCTATGATTTTTTTCTGGGCCTCTTTTTCTATATTCCTTTTTAATTAAATTATTATTTTCGTCAAATTTATCATCGTCATTACATTTAATTTCAAAATAATAGTTAGTACAGTCATAGTAAGTTTTAGAAGTATCTCTTTCATATTGTTTCTTTGTGTTCTTCCATAATAATATTTCTAAATTTTCTTTATATTTATAAAAATAGTCTAATGCCCTATACATATCTTTTATTGAAAAATCAAACTTATCAAAATAAATAGATTTATTTTCATAAGTTGACTTTTTGGATGTGGGATAAAGTATTCTAGAAAAGACAAGTAAAGAAAAAATTTGATTAAGGTCAAATTCCATTTTACCTTCTTTTTGTCAATTATTTTTGGTCTATATATTTTTTATAATTTCTTCTAACTTCTTTAAATCAGTTTGATCTGGGTGTGATAATGCCTTATCAAAATTCCTTATTAAATTTTCTACCTTCATTTTTTCATATCTTTCTCTAACTGATAATGGCATTTTACCTTGACACATGAACTCTCCAATTATTGTGTTACTTTTATCAATATTTTTCTTTACATTATTAATAATATTTGCAAAATATTTCTCACTTTCCCCATATCCTGCTGTTCCAAATAAAAATACTTTTTTATTTTTTATATTCTTTAAAAATTCTATTGTTAGTGAATCAGCATTGCATTTTTCGGTCCAAAAACCAATATAAATCACATCACTTAATTCACTATCACTTTATCTACTGTTCCATAATAATTACATTTATCTTGGGGTAAAGTATTATAAATTGTTTCTGCGAGTTTTTTTGTATTTCCTGTTTTACTACTATAAATTATTGAATATCTTTCATCTTTCATCTTTCATTACTTAAAATTTCCTTTCATCAATTATTCCTATAAGGAGTTTAACACATTTTATTTGAATATTAATAGTACCTGATTATCTTTTTCTACTTATATTATTTCAGTAAATAATTTATCTTTATATAATTCTTTATACTCGTCTAATTTTTCTTTAATTTTCTTAGTTACTTCAACTGTTTCATTAAGTGTTTCCTGTGTTGCTTTTTCTTTTGCTACTTTAAATATTTCTCTTAATTTTTCTATTCCTCTTGGAAAGTTATGAGATAACCAGTTTTCATCAGGAAATATCCATATATGAAAGTGTTGACATCTGTCTTCTTGAACTATTGTAAATTCTTTAGATATATTTAACTCTTGTTCTATACATTCTACTAAATATAAAAGATTAGCTATTTCTATTTTTTCTGCTTTTGTGAGTAATCTATATGAATTTATATGTCTTTTTAATGTTATAACTAAAAATCCTGGAATAGGTACTGCTGGGTCTTGGTTAATTACTAAGTATTTTCCATTATACAATATTCCTCCAGGTGGTATTAACTTCTTATTAATAATTGCAATTCCCATATCTTCAAACTCCCAAGTTTTTCCTAAAAAATCAGTCCATTTATTCTTCATAGTTATATCCTCCACATAATAAAATGTCACTTTCTTATATAATTATATCATCTTCTTAACAAGTTTTAAATGTAGATAAATAATAAATAAAGAATCTATATCTATTAATGTGTTATTATATAAATAATAGGGAGAATATATGGATAAGTTAAGATTAATTGATGCTATTAATAATAGTGAATTAGATTATAATGAGTTATATAATAATATAAATATTATTGATAAAGATAAAACTAATTTTGATATTGAAACATATAATGAAATAATATATTTAACAATGTATATGTATCATATTAAAAAAGGAATTAATACATTAAGTAAAAATGGCAATATACCAGAAGTGATTCCTAAATATATTTCTTATGGAGAATTTAAAAATCAATTAGAACAATATAAAAATGTTAACTACCATAATGATTTATTGCCTAATATTAATAATGTTTATCAAGAATTAATAAGACTTTCTTGTTCTAAATTATTAGATCAAGGATATTGGACTAAAGTTTATTCAAGTGCAATTACGGGAAATGAAGTTAAAGAAGATGGAAAAATATATATAAGTGTAGATAATAGTTATTTATATCAATTTGCCTGTTTTATGTTTACAAATTGTTTGAAAAATCATTTATATGATTATGAATTTAAAGTAAATAATGATCAAGAAATAAATAGAACCGATAATTTAGTTATTTATTTTACAAGTGAAAACTTAAATACATATTTAGATATTATAGAAGAGTTAAAGGAACAATATCCAGAATTTAAAATAAATTCTTCACACATGTTAGGTAAAGAAATATCAGAAGGTGTTGTGATTGCAAAAGATTATAAAGATGGAAGTAGTTTTACTGAAAAAGTTTGTAAAACTATATTAGGATTGAAAAAACAAGGATATGATACAGAAACAGTAGTTGATGCAATTGATAATAGTGTAGATAAACATTTAGAAAGTGTTATATCTTTAATTCCTGATAATAAAATTCATATAAATGATAATAAAAAAAGTTATAAATAAATGAAAGACAAAGTGTATTGCTATTCTTCTTTGATTATGCTATAGTAAATTTATAAATAGTAGGAGGAACCAATGAAGAAAAAAGAATATTTAAGTGAGAAGGAATATCAAAAAAATAAGAAGAAAATTATAATTATTTCTATAGTTATTCTAATTATTGGTATAGCTTTGGGTGGCAGTATAATAGGAATGGGAGTAGTTAAACAAAATAAAATTAATAACACTTATTCTAGTGATAACAAAAAAGAATTAACTGATGAACTAGCTAAAGAAAAAGAAAAACTAACTATAAACAGAAAATTATTAGAAGATCAAATTAAACCAGTGGAAGAACAAATAAAAGCTTTAGAAAGAACAGCATTTACTGGGTTTGATGAAGCATATTATGAACGTCAAAATAAAATTAAAGAATTAAATAAAAGTATCAAAGAAGATAAAGAAATAATTAATGCTATTGATGGAGTATTAGGAAATAACTCTTCAACTTGTTATTTTAATGATAACTCTTATATTGAAGATTATTGTACATTAAAAGATAGATTAGATGATATAGATAATGGATTTAACAAAAGATATGAATCATCTAGTTGTATTCCATTCTATATGGCTGGTGGATTTATAATTGCTTTTTCCCTTTTAATGTCTGGTTCTATTTATATGATAGCTAAAAGAAGAGAAATATTAGCTTTTTCTACTCAACAAGTAATGCCAGTAGCAAAAGAAGGAATTAATAAGATGGCACCAACAATGGGGAAAGTTGCTAAAGAAGTAACTAAGGGAATAAAAGATGGCTTAAAAGATGATAAATAATTAAAGATAAAAGGAGTTTGATACTTCTTTTTTTGTATATAAAAAATTATAAAATTTTCACTTACGAAAAAAAATAAAATGTGATATATTATAAAAGCCATAAAAAAAGAAAGAGGTGTTTTATGAAAAAAATAGATCTTGGAAAAGAAAAAATTAATAAACTAATACTTTTATTTGCTATACCATGTGTTATTAGTATGCTCATAAATTCAGTTTATAATATAGTAGATCAAATTTTTATTGGTAAAGGAGTAGGTACATTAGGTAATGCTGCTACTAATGTTATTTTTCCTTTAGTTATTATTTTTAATGCGGTAGCAGGATTAATTGGTAATGGAGCAGCAGCAAATTTATCATTAAAACTAGGTGAAGGTAAAAAAGAAGAGGGGGGTAAAATAGTTGGTAGTGCAGTTAGTATTTCTATAATTTCTTCCATAGTACTTAGTGTTATAGCTTATATATTATTACCAAAACTAGTTTATATGTTTGGTTGTACTGAAAACGTTTATCAATACGCAGTAGATTATGGGAAAATAATTATTCTTGGCATTCCTTTTATGGTAACATATTCAACCCTTTCCCAATTGATTAGGGCAGACGGCTCTCCTAAATATTCAATGATATTACTAGTAGTAGGTGCAATTATTAACATTATATTAGACCCAGTCTTTATCTTTTTATTCAATATGGGCGTAAAAGGTGGTGCTATTGCAACTATTATAGGGCAAATTGTATCATTTATAATGGCTATGTTATACCTTAAAAAAGTAAAATCAGTAAAACTAGAAAAAGAATCATTTAAAATAGATAAGAGTATTACAAGAACTTTAGGACTTGGTTTATCTTCATTTATCACTCAAGCAACAGTTCTTGCTTTATTTGTCTTTATGAATAATATGATGACTAAATATGGAGCATTAACTAAATATGGGGCAGATATACCATTATCAGTATATGGAGTTATCTCTAAAATAAATAGTTTATATATATCTACTATTTTAGGAATATCTATTGGTGTTCAACCAATTATTGGTTTTAATTATGGAGCAGGAAATTATGAAAGAGTAAAAGAAACATTAAGAAAAGTTTTAACTATAAATCTATTAGTAGGATTAATATTTAATATTATCTTTTATCTTTTCCCTAAAGAAATAGTTAGTATCTTTATTTCAAATACTGATCCTAACTATAAATTATTCTTAGAATTTGCAGTAGTAATATGTCATTCATTCCTACTAGTAATGGGACTTAACTTTTTAGAAATGACAACATCAATTACTGTACAATCACTTGGAAATGTTAAAAAAGCAACTATGGTATCATTTATTAGACAAATAATCTTATTTATTCCAATAGCTTGTTTTATGGCTAATTACCTACATAAAGGTATTTATGGTATATTAAATGCCGGACCTATTGCTGATACAATAACTTTCTTTATTGCTATATTTATTTTCTATTCTGAATATAAAAAACTAAATGTAAAAGAAAAAACTACTAGTTTAGAGGATATAAAAATAAATAATACTTATAAAGGTAAGAAGGTCGTAATAACTATTTCTCGTGAATATGGTAGTGGTGGACATTATGTAGGAGAATTACTTGCTAAAAAACTTGGTATTAATTTTTATGATAAGAATTTAATAAACTTAATTAGTAAGAAAAGTGGTTTATCTAAAGAATATGTAAAAGAAAATGATCAGAAACTTAAATCATTTAAATATAAAGATAATAATGATGATCGAATCTTTATAGCTGAAGAAAAAGTAATAAAAGATTTAGCTAGAAAAGAGTCTTGTATTATTGTTGGACGTTGTGCTGATTATATCTTAAAAGATAATAAAGATACTATTAAAGTATTCCTATATAGTAGTGATACCGATAAAATAAATAGAGCAGTTAAGTATTATGGCTTAGAAAAAGATAAAGCTTTAAAACAAATTAAGAAAATAAATAATGATAGAGCAAAGCATTATAGATACTATACTAATAGAGACTGGTATGATTTATCTAATTATGATATAGCACTTAATGTTGATTATTTAGGAGTAGAACAAACTGCTGAATCATTAAAACAAATAGTAGAAGAAGTTAATCATTAGAGATTGACTTTTTTTCTATATTAATAAAAGAAAGTGTAGTATAATTACTATTGTGGGGTATGATATGAAAGATGAAACATTATATAAAATAGCAAGACCAATAATTAAAGTATTATTTAATTTCTTTTATCGACCAACCTATATTGGGAGGGAAAATATTCCTTCTAGTGGTGGTTTTGTTTTAGCAGGGAATCATACAAGTTATCTAGATCCATTATTATTAATGTCATCTTATGATAAGACTATTCACTTTCTAGCTAAAGATAGCTTGATAAAAGGAATTAAAGGAATAATCTTTAAACATACAGGGATTATTCCTGTTAATAGAAAAATACATGATAAAGATGCTTTATGTGAAGCTAAAAAAGCTTTAAATAATAAACAAGTAATAGGTATATTTCCTGAAGGAACCATTAATAGAACAAAAGATTTAACTCTTCCCTTTAAAATAGGGGCGGTTAAAATGGCACAAGATACTAATACTTTACTAGTACCTTTTACTATAACAAATAAATATAAATTATTTAGAAAAAGTGTTATTATTGAGTTTTATAAGCCATATAAAGTAGTAACTAACTTAGATGATGAAAATAATAAGTTAAGAGTTTTTATCGAAGATGAATTAAAAAGAAAGAAGGACTAAATTTGAGTATATTAGATATGAAATTTTTTAGATTTTTAGGTTTTAAAAAGAAACCTAATGCTCCTTGGAGTAAATATTATAAGAAAAGCGATATGAATCTTTATATACCAGATATATCACTATATGATAACTTTAAAAGAAATGTAAAAAAGTATTCTAATAATAATGCTTTTGATTATTTTGGAAAAAAAACAACTCATAAGGAATTATTAAGTGCTGTTGATTTATGTGCTAATTCTTTCTTAAGTTATGGAATAAGAAAAAATGATGTAGTAACTATTTGTATGCCTAATACACCAGAAGGGGTTATTTCTTTTCTAGCTTTAAATAAGATAGGAGCTATATCTAATATGATTCATCCTTTAGCAAGTGAAAATGAAATAAGGGATGATTTAATTAATACAGGATCTGTTATGATGATTTTAATAGATATGGATTATGATAAGTTAAAGAATGTAATTGAAGAAACTGATGTTTATAAGATAATACTAGTAAGGCCAAGTGATTCTATGCCAATAGTAACTAAAGTAGGTTATAATTTATCAATTGGTTTAAAAACTAAACTACCTAAGAATAATAGTAAATATGTTTATTGGAATCAGTTTATGAATAGCGGAAAGAATTATAAAAGTGATTATCATTTTCTAGGGAGGAAAAACTCACCAGCTGTTATGCTACATAGTGGTGGTTCAACTGGTACTCCTAAAGCAATTGTTTTATCAAATGGGAATTTTATTGCTTTAACAGAACAAGCAAAGATTGTCTTTGAGGAGTTGGAAATAGGAGATAAATGTTTATCAATAATGCCTATATTTCATGGCTTTGGCTTAGGTGTTTGTGTTTATGCCCCATTATGTGTTGGAGCAGAATGTATTTTAATTCCTCAGTTTAAAGCACAAGAATTTGATAAAATTTTAATGAAATATAAACCAGAGTTTGTCATAGGGGTACCTACTTTATTTGAAGCTATGATGAAAAGCAAAAGGCAAGATAAAATTAGACTTAACTATATAAAATATATTATTTCTGGAGGAGATACCTTAAGTCTTAGTTTAGAAAAAAGAATAAATAAATACTTAAGTGAACATGGAGCTAATACTAGAATAGTTCAAGGTTATGGAATGAGTGAGTGTTTAGCAGCAGTTTGTTTAGGATTTAAAAATATCTTAGAATATGGTTCTATTGGTATTCCTTTTCCAGGTTGCTATATCGGTATATTTAATGATTCAGATACTGAACTACCTTATGGTGAAGAAGGAGAAATTTGTATCAGTGGACCTAATGTTATGTTAGGATACTATAATAATGAAAAAGAAACTAATAGTGCCCTTCATATTCATAGTGATGGTAATGTCTGGCTTCATTCAGGGGACTTAGGAATAATGGATAAAAATGGTTTTATAAAATATACAGGTCGTTTAAAAAGACTAATTGTAACATCAGGATACAATGTTTATCCCGTGCAAATAGAAGAAGTTTTAGAAATGCATCCAGCAGTTATGTTATCTAGTGTAGTAGGTATTCCCCATCCATATAAACAAGAAGTACCAAAAGCATATATTGTTTTAAATAAAGGATATAGAGAAACTGATGAATTAATTAAAGAACTACAAGAACTTTGTAATAAAAACTTACCAAGATATGCAAAAGTATATGAATATGAATTTAGAAAGTCACTTCCTAGAACAATGGTTGGTAAAGTTGATTTTAGAAAGTTACAAGAAGAAAATAATAGATTAAGGAGAAAAGAACGTGAGGAAGAAAAGATTTAAAGGGGAGATTGGTTACTTACTATTAACACCTATTATGCGAGTATTATTTAGAATCTATTATAATCCAAAGATAATTAATAAAGAAGTAATACCAAAAGAAGGACCTATCTTAATAGTAGGAAACCATAAACATATATATGATCAATGTTTAACAATAATGGCTACTAAAAGAGTAATACATTATATGGCTAAGAAAGAATACTTTGATGGAAAAATGTCTTGGTTTTTTAAATTAGTTGGTTGTATTCCCGTTGATAGAAGTATAAAAGATCATAATGCTACTGATAAAGCTTTAAAGATATTAAATAATAATGGAGCAATAGGACTATTTCCAGAAGGAACAAGAAATAAAACAAAAGATATATTCTTACTACCTTTTAAGTTTGGAACAGTATCAATGGCCAAAAAGACCAATGCTACTATCGTTCCCTTTGGACTTACAGGTGAATATAAATTTAGAAGTAAGAACTTAACTATTAGATATGGAAAGCCTTTCAAAGTAGGAGATATGGACTTAGAAGAAGCTAATAAGAAGTTATATGATGAAGTAGAAAATTTAATGAAAGAGAATTTGAAAGAAAGGGGTTAATTATGGTTTATCAAGACTTTTTATTAAGAATAATAGTTTCCTTTGCTCTTAGTTTTGCAATAGGACTGGAAAGACAATGGCGAAGAAGAGTAATTGGTTTAAGAACAAATGTATTGGTATGTTTAGGGTCATTTCTATTTGTAAGTTTTTCCTTTCTTACTAATGCTTATGATGTATCAAGAATAGCATCACAAGTAGTATGTGGTATTGGTTTTTTAGGAGCAGGTGTTATTTTAAAAGATAAAGGTAATATTAAAGGACTTGATACAGCTGCTACTTTATGGTGTGCTGCTGCAATTGGGACTTTATGTGCTTCAGGATTTCTTCTAGAAGCATTAGTTGGGACACTTTTTATTCTTCTAGCAAATGTGGTTTTAAGAGGAATAACACGTAAGTTAAACTTAAAGCATGTTGAAAAAATGCAATTTGATAAATATAGATTAAAAGTAGTGTGTAGTGAAGAACAAGAATTTTTAATTAGAACTTTAATCAGTCAAAGTACTAATAAGACAGAGGCTAGTTTAATTAGTATTGAAACGACAGATTTAGAAGATGAAAGAATAAGAATAACAGCGACATTTAATGTACCAAAAGATGCTACTTTTTTATTAGAAGATTTAGTAAATAGAATAGTAATAGAAAAAGGTATAGTATCTTCAGGGTGGAAAAAAATAACAGACACTAAAAATATTGATGAGATATTAGAAGAAGATATTTAGAATGGTAGAACAGTTAAAAACTTAATTTATTTCTCTTATATATCAGGCATAACTATAGGTAGGTTACACCTCCGATACTCCAACTAGCCCAAGTACTACAGGAGTATCAGTTAATCAAAATAAAACATTATCTTATAAGATAAAGATGAATAATGATAAAGGAAAATAAATAAAAATAGGTTCATCAATGGGATTAAATAATTCTAATTTAACTCTACCTAGTGGAACAACAACATTCTCATTATTAAAAGATTCAATCGGAGCGGAAGTATTAGTAGCAAAATCAAATCCAGAAACATTTTTGTAGGATTACCAGACAAAGTACAATCCATGATTGGAGATACAAAGTGGTATTTAGGTGCTACTGCTAATTTTACAAGTTCGTCCAACGGACTAGTCTCACATTTTTATAGTTATGAAAGAGGTACAACAGTATATAGTGGACATAGTACTAATTGGACAGGGAAAGTAGGATTAATGATCTAAGTGATTATGGATATGCAACAAGTGGAGAAAATTCTACTAATCCGTTTGTTTTATAATAAAAATAAGACATTTTACTAAATTTTAATAGAAATTTTTATTAAAATAAATTATTTAATTCAAAAAAATATATTATGTGCTATAATCTTATTAAGGGAGGAAACTAAATATGAATGAAAATGATAATTTAGAAGATAATTTGGAAGAAATAAATCTATGGTGTACAGGAGAAGAATTATTAGATGAAGTAGATTTTGAATTTAAAAACCAAATTAAAGCAAGGGGGAAGGACTATTATGATAATGGTCATGTTCTTTTATGCTGTAAAGCAAAAGATGGTTGCAAATATTATGCTAAGGTAAGAGGACATCAAATAAAGCCATATATTGTTCAAGTTGAAATCACTGAGGATGATATTAATTATAGTTGCACTTGTCCTTGTAATTTTCATTGTAAGCATGAATATGCGGTATTAATGGCTATTTCTAATCATGACTATGATATTAATGATTTAAAAGAAGATGTTAAAGAGAAGAAAATTGATTTTAAACAAGTATTAAAATCAATACCAGGAGAAGAAATAAAAGAATATTTATTAACGCCAAAAGGTATGGATTCTGTATCATTTGAAAAGGATATTTTTGAAGATTATTTTAAAAAATATTATCCGCTTCAAGAGTATAGATATTATTATAATAATTTATACAATTCTTTAGTTTTAGATGCAGAATATGAGATAATAACTGATTCTTATCTAAATGTAGTAAATCAATATCTAACAACTAATGAATTTGCTGAAAGTCTTAAAATTATTATGAGTATTATTAATGCTTATAATGATGCTGATAAACTTAATTCTGATAATTATATTATTAAACAATTTCCTTTAATAGGAATGTTTTTAAGAGTAATTAATAGAAAAGGTAGTGAACATAATAAAAAAGACTTATTAGCTTTTATGTCAGGACTAGAAGAAAAACATTATTATAATAATTTATATTTAGAAGATATTTTTGCTTGTATAAGACTTATGAATAAAGAAGACTAGTTATTAGCCTTCTTTTTTATATTTTCAATAAAGTCATAATAGCTTTTGATATTCTTTTCATAGCCTGTTATTTTTGGATGATAATACTTTTTACCTTTTAGTTTTTTGGGAAGATAATCTTGATAAACATAAGCATTAGGATAATTATGGGGATATAAATATTCTTTAGAGTCAGTCTTTATATGATTAGGTACATTACCAGTATTGCCTTTTTCTATATCTTCAATTGCTTCATCAAGTGCTAAGTGTGCAGTATTACTTTTAGGAGATAAAGCCATTTCTACAACAATAGTTCCAAGGGGGATTCTTGCTTCAGGAAGACCAACTCGCTCTGCTGCTTCTATAGCTGCTATAACTTTTGGACCAATACTAGGATTAGCTAGACCAATATCTTCATAAGCGATAACACTCATTCTACGATAAATACTATCTAAATCTCCTTCTATTATTAATCTTGCTAGATAATGAAGACTAGCATCAACATCACTTCCTCTAATTGACTTTTGAAAAGCTGATAAGACATCGTAATGACCATCACCATTTTTATCACTAAAGAAAACAGGTTTAGAGTTTATTTGTTTTATTAGATTAATATCTACTTTTTGATTATTACTAGCATAAAAAGCAATTTCTAAAAGATTATAAGCATAACGAAGATCACTTCCTGCTAAGTTAGCTATATAATTAATAGTAGCATCATCGATTATTATACCTTCAAGATAACTTGATTTAATTGCTTTATTTAATCCTTCAATAATGTCAGTAGTTTCTAATTCTTTAAGTTCAAATAACTGACATCTACTTCTAATAGCAGGATTAATAGCATGATAGGGATTAGAAGTAGTCATTCCAATAAGGGTTATTAAACCACTTTCTAACTGTGGTAAGAGTAAATCCTGTTTATCCTTATTAAGACGATGAATTTCATCCATGATAAGAATCATGCCATTATAAATTTTAGCTTCAGAAACAACGGTATCAAAATCTTTCTTATTATTAATAGTGGCATTTAAAAAACGATAGGGCATATCTAAATCATTAACTATAGACCTAGCAATAGATGTTTTTCCAATACCAGGTTTTCCATATAAAATCATAGAAACTAGTTTTTTCTTTTCTACCAAGTTCTTTAAAACAGCTCCTTTACCAATTAAATGCTTTTGTCCTAAAACATCATTTAAAGATTTAGGTTCTAGTTTCTTTGCTAAGGGTTCCATATTCATTGTTATCACTTCCTAGGACTTATTTTATCACGAATTTTCTTGTTCAAAAACAAAATTTTAGCTATAATAGAATATATTGGAGTGAGATTATGTTAAGAAATGAAGTAGATAGAACAAAATTAAGTCCAGTAATGTTACAGTGGATGAATATAAAAGATGAAAATCCTGATGCGATTATTTTTTTTCGCTTAGGAGATTTTTATGAGATGTTTTTTGATGATGCTATTTTAGCGTCTAAAGTGTTAGAATTAACTTTGACTGGTAAACAAGCAGGACTAGCAGAAAAAGTTCCAATGTGTGGAATCCCTTTTAAAGCTTATGAAGCATATCTTGATAAGTTAGTTGATATGGGTTATAAAGTAGCTATTGTTGAACAAGTAGAAGACCCTAAACTTGCTAAAGATATGGTTAAAAGGGAAGTTATTCAAATAGTAACTAGAGGAACTAGATTAGATAGTTCGATAGATGATACTAAGAATAACTTTTTAGCCTCAATTACTTATACAGCTAATGCTTATACATTAAGTTATGCTGATATATCTACAGGAGAGATGTATGTGATGGTTTTAAATGATAGTTTACAAGAACTATTACAAGAAATCATTAGACATGGCTTTGGAGAAATAATTGTAAGTGATGAAATAGATCGAAACTTTATTAATACGCTTAGAAAGACTTATCAGTTAAATGTTACCATCTATAATATATATAATGAAGAAGAAAAGTATAACTATATTTATAGAAATTTAAAAGACTTAAGAAAAGAACAAGGTATTAAACATTTACTTGCTTATATAGTAGATACTAAAAAAGGTGATTTATCGCATTTACAAGAAGCTAAAGTAGAACTTATTAATAATCATTTATTATTAGATGAACATACTAAAAGAAATCTTGAATTAACTGAAACTTTAAGATTAAGAGAGAAAACTTATAGTCTTTTATGGTTACTTGATAAGAATCAAACTGCTATGGGTAGTAGATTACTACGAAAGAATTTAGAGTTTCCATTAGTAGATAGAAAAGAATTAGAGCGAAGATATCATTATATAGAAGTATTACAAACAGAGTTTATTTTAAGGGATGATTTAAAGAAGAGTTTAAATCAAGTCTATGATATAGAAAGACTTATCGGAAGAGTTTGTTATGGTAATTTGAATGCTAGAGATTTACTACAGTTAAATTCTAGTTTAAAAGCTCTACCTACGGTTAAGAAAATATTAGAAGAGATAAAGTACGATAAAGAATTAGAAGTATTTGATGATTTAGTATCATTATTAGATAGTAGTTTAAATGAAGAACCACCTATCTCTTTAAAAGAAGGTAACTTAATAAAAAAAGGTTATAATAGTGAGTTAGATGAGTTAAGAGACTTATCGAGTGGTAGTAAAGACTTCTTATTAGAACTTGAACAAAAAGAAAAAGAAAGAACTGGTATTAAGAACTTAAAGGTTGGTTACAATAAAGTCTTTGGTTATTATATTGAGATAAGTAAAGGACAGTGTAATTTAGTAAAAGAAGAGTTTGGTTATGATAGAAGACAGACATTATCTAATTGTGAAAGGTTTACTACTAAAGAATTAAAAGAGAAAGAAAGTATTATCTTAGGTGCCGAAGAAAAGATAATTAATTTAGAGTATCAATTATTTATGCAAATAAGAGAAGTAGTTAAAAGATATGTTGTACCTTTACAAAAGTGTGCTAATATTTTAGCAGAAGTTGATATGCTTTCTTCTTTATCCTTTGTAGCAGATACTTACCATTTTGTAAAACCAACATTAAGTAATAAAAATGAAATAAAGATAGTAGAAAGTCGTCATCCAGTTGTAGAAGAAGTGATGGCTAAGAAGAATGAAAAGTATGTTGCTAATGATATTATAATGAATCAAGATACATCTATTCTTCTTATTACAGGACCTAATATGGCTGGTAAATCAACTTATATGCGTCAGCTTGCTATTACAGTAATTATGGCTCAAATAGGTTCTTTTGTACCTGCTAAGAGTTGTGTTATACCAATATTTGATAAAATATTTACAAGAATAGGAGCTAGTGATGATTTAGTTAGTGGAGAAAGTACTTTTATGGTTGAGATGAAAGAAGCTAATATGGCAATATCAAGAGCTACTAAAAATAGTTTAATTTTATTTGATGAGTTAGGACGAGGTACTGCTACATATGACGGAATGAGTCTTGCTCAAGCGATACTTGAATATATCCATGATAATATTGGAGCTAAGACACTATTTTCTACTCACTATCATGAATTAACACTATTATCTAGTAATTTATCACATTTAAAAAATGTTCATGTATCAGCGATTGAGGAAGATGGTAAACTAACTTTCCTTCATAAGATTAAAAATGGTTCAGTTGATAAAAGTTATGGTATAAATGTAGCAAGTCTTGCTAATCTTCCTAAATCTTTAATAAAACGAGCAGAAGAAATACTTGAAGTGTATGAAAAGCAAGAAAAAAGAGAAACTATTTATACTCAAACTAGTTTATTTGATTTAGAAAAAGAAGAAGAGATTAATAAAGATGATAAATATCTAGAAAAAATAAAAGCAATTAACCCATTAGAGATGAGTCCAATGGATGCTTTAAACTTCTTATATAGATTAAAAGAGGAGATGAAAAAAGAGGAATGCGAAAATCAATAATAGCTCTTTTCTTAGTAGTTAGTTTATTAATTATTACTATTATCTTTCTAGCTAATCAGAAAGTTGAAGTAGAAGTAAGTTTAAATGATAATTTGACTTTTGATGTTTATAGTGAAGTAGAACTAGATAGTGTTATTAAATCAATTAATGGTACTTTTAAGAATAAAAAGTTGAATACTAAAAAAGTAGGAAAACACTCTTATACCCTTAACTATAAGAATGATGATAATCGTCTAGCTAGTTATACTTTTACCTATGAAGTAGTAGATAAAACTCCACCAGTTATCTCTTTAAGTAGGTTGTACTATGTTGATTTAGGTTCTACGGAAGACTTTGCTAAAGAAGTATTTTGTGGGGATAACTACGATGATAATCCTACTTGTCAAGTAGTAGGTAACTATGACTTTAATACCATAGGTGATTATCCTTTGATTTATGAAGCGATAGATTCTAGTGGTAATGTTACTAAAAAAGACTTTACTATTACAGTAAGAGAAAAGAGTAACTATCAAGGTTCTAATAATAAAGAGGCAGTAGATTTTAAAGCCTTTTATAGTGAAAATAAAACTGATAATACCTTAATTGGTATAGATGTATCTAAGTGGCAAGGTGATATTGATTATGATAAGGTAAAAGAAGCAGGTGTTGAATTTGCATTCCTTAGAATAGGGACAAGAAGTGGTATTGATGGTGAGTTTATCCTTGATCCTAAATTTAAAAGAAATATAGAAGGCTTTAAGAAAGTAGGTATTAAGACAGGTGTTTATTTCTATTCTTATGCTAAAAATAAAAAAGATGCTAAGAAAGAAGCAGAGTTTGTCTTAAAAGAATTAAATGGTTATGACCTTGCTCTACCTATAGTTTTTGATTGGGAAAACTTTTCTATCTATCAAGAATTTAATCTATCCTTTTATCACTTAGAAGAAGTAGTAGAAACATTCCTTACTACGGTCGAAAAAGAAAATTATCAAGGAATGCTATATGGTAGTAAATACTATTTAGAAAATGTCTTCACTAATAATAACTATGCTACTTGGTTAGCACATTATATAGATACTACTACCTATCAGAAAGAATATAATGTTTGGCAAAAGACTGATAGAGGTAAAGTAGAGGGAATAGATACTTTAGTAGATTTAGATATACTGTATAAATAGGGGTGGAATATGTTAAGTATAATTATAAAGAATAATATCTTAAGTAAAGAAGAATTAAAAGACTTATTAAAACACTATCATCAAGAAAGAAGAATAAATAAACCACTATTACTGATAAGTGAAGAAAGAATTAAATATTTAGATATCTTTAAGAGAGAATTTTCTAATCTTACTGTTTATAATAATAATATAAAGATAGAAGAGTTTGACTATATCTTTGATTTTCTAGGTAGTAGTAAATATTTAGATAAAGATACTATAGAAAGACTAAATAAACTTGATAGAACAGTAAGTATTGATATTAATTCCTCACTTTCTAATATTAATGGACTGGGTACTGATATATTAAAATCAAGAGAAACAATAGTTTATCAGGCTTATCAACCAGGTCACTTTCTAAATAAAGCGAAAGATTATATTGGTAAATTAATATTATATAAAAATAAGGATATTTTATCTAATACTAATCTTTTAGAAATAACTGATATAAAAGAATATTTTCCTGAAAGACTAAACTTTTCTAATAAAGGTAGTTATGGTAAGAGTTATTTAATTGGTGGTAGTATCTCTTATAGTGGAGCGATTAAACTAGCTAATTTATCTTTAACTAGTTTACTTGCTGGTAGTGGAAGGGCAACGTTAGTTGTTGATAGGAAATTAACAGATATAGTAGCTCCTTATCTTTTAGAAAGTACTTTAATGTGTCTTGATGATATAAAACAAGTAGATACTATTATAAAGGATAGTACAGCAATATTATTTGGACCAGGTCTTGATATTAATGATAAAAATAAAGAAATACTTAATTATTTACTTATCAATAATAAGAAACCATTAGTAATAGATGCTTCTGGATTAGTAATGATAGATAAGTCTTTACTAGTAAATAAAAAATGTGAAGTAGTTTTAACACCACATCCTAAAGAATTTGCAAGACTAATTGATAAGAGTGTTGAAGAAGTATTAGAAAATCCAGTGGAACTTGCTATTTCCTTTGCTAAAAAGTATCAAGTTATTTTACTCTTGAAAGGTACTACTACCGTGGTAACAGATGGTGATAATACCTACTTAATAAAAGAAGGACATGCTGGTATGGCGACATCAGGAAGTGGTGATGTATTATCGGGAATATTAACAGGACTTATTAGTTATAATGAAGTATCACCTAAATTAGTAGCTGCTGCTAGCTTTCTTGCCGGATACTCAGCTTCTCTTGCTTTAAGTACAACAAATGACATATCATACCTAGCAAGAGATACCATAAAATTTATTCCTCTAGCAATTGATAATATTAGAAAATCATAATATAGACTTTATCATAGCAATTTGATAGAATAAAACAAAGGGAGGAAATATGTTAAATTTTATTGTATGTGATGATGATCATTTTTTTAGACAAGGAATGAAAAAACAAATAGATAGTTATATGATGAATACCAATATAAAGTATAACATCTATACATTTGCTGGTTATGATAAAGAATTTGAAGAATTAGCTCAAAAAGAGATAGGATTTAAAGTTTATTTTCTAGATATTAAAACTAATTATGGTTCAGGAATAGATGCAACAAGATACATAAGAGAAACATTAGAAGATTGGAATTCCATCATTATAATAGTTTCTTCTTTTAGTGAATATCGTTATGAAATAATAACTAATAGATTATTTGTCCTAGATTTTATTAATAAACTTGATAGTTGTAGTAAAAATATGCACGAAGTGTTAGATATTGTTATGAAAAATTATCGAGGTAAAGATAAATGTTTAACATATCAAAGAAAAAGAGTGTATACAAAAATAGAACTTAAATATATATATTATATAATAAGAGAGCGAGATAGTAAGATTTGTACTATTTATGCCTCACACGGAGAATATGAAGCTCCACTTAGTCTTAATAAGATTAAAGAACAATTAGATGAAAGATTCTTTCAAGTATATAGAAATTGTATTATAAATCTTGATAGAGTTGATTCTATTGATTTTAATAAAGATATAATTAAATTTGATAATGGAGATTATCTTGAGAAAATGTCTAGATACAATAAACATCTATTATTAGATTTATTTAAAGGAAAGAAGGATGATAATTAATGTTATCTAAAAAAATAGAAGAAAAAATAATTAGTGAAATTAAAGCTCTTGGGCTTGATATGATAGAAGAAGCAGGTAGTGGCCATCCTGGTATATTATTAGGTGCAGCTCCTATTCTTTACACTTTATATTTAAACCATTTAAGATTTGCAGGTGATAATCCCAACTTTTATAATCGTGATAGATTTATTATGAGTGCTGGGCATGGTTCTAGCTTACTTTATTCCCTTCTTTATTTTGCTGGATATGATTTATCACTTGATGATTTAAAAGCCTTTAGAAGATTACATTCTAAGACCCCAGGACATCCTGAATATAACAAAACACCAGGAGTTGAAATGACAACTGGTCCTTTAGGTCAAGGTTTTGCTACAGCAGTAGGTTATGCCATAGCTGAAAAGCATACAGAAGCCTTAATTAATAAAAAAGAAAAAGTAATTGATTATAATATTTACTGTTTATGTGGTGATGGTGACTTAATGGAAGGTGTTAGCTATGAAGCAGCATCTATTGCAGGAAGTTTAAAATTAGATAATTTAATAGTACTATATGATTCTAATAAAGTAACAATGGATGGTAAGATAGATGATGTCTTTCAAGATGATATTACTAAAAGATTTGAAAGTATGAACTGGAATGTATTAAAAGCAAGTGATGAACCACAAGATATAGATGATGCTATTAATAAAGCAAAAGAAGCTAATAAACCTAGTATCATTCAAATATCTACAACAATTGGAAAAGATTCTAGTTTAGCTGGTAGTAATAAAAGTCATTCTATTTGTTTTGATAAAGAAGAAATAACTAAGATTAAAACTAGTCTTGGTGTTCGTGATATTCCTTTTACAATTAGTAATGAAGCAGTAGAAGAATTTAGAGGTTATATAAAAGAAAGAAATAAAGATTTAATAACTTCCTTTGATGAGAAAGTAGAAACTCTTGAGGAAGAAGAAAAGAGTATCTTAAATAAATTAATTAACCCTGATAAAGCTATTAAATTAACAACCCTTGATTACACAAAACCAGATAATAATGAAGAATTACTTAGAATAAGTGCTAAGAAAGTACTTAATTCTTATGCTCTTATCAGTCCTTTAATAATAGGAGGTAATGCAGATACTTCTTCATCTACTAAAATATATTTAAATGAATTAACACCATTTAATGCTGATAACTATATTGGTAGAAATATTAATTTTGGTGTAAGAGAACATGCTATGGCATCTATTGCTAATGGACTTGCTCTAGCAGGATATCGTCCTTTTGTATCAACGTTCTTAAGTTTTAGTGATTATTTAAAACCAGCATTAAGACTAACAGCTCTAATGAAACTTCCCGTAACCTATATCTTTACGCATGATTCTATTTCTATCGGACAAGATGGTCCAACACATCAACCAGTAGAACAATTAGTTAGTTTAAGAGCAACACCTAATATGGAAGTATTTAGACCAGCTGATTCTAATGAAGTGATTGGAGCATTTAAAACAATTTATGAAAATAATAATCCAAGTTGTTTAATTCTTGGAAGAAATTCTATTAAAATATTAGAAACTACTTCCATATCAGCTACTAGTAAAGGAGCATATATTGTTCATAATGAGGAAAGAAAGCTAGATGGTGTTATTATTTCCACCGGAGAAGAAGTTACACTTGCCCTTGAAGTTATGCAACTTTTAAGAGAAAAAGGTTATGACTTAAGAGTTATTAGTATGCCATCAATTGAAAGATATAATAACTTATCAAAAGAAGAAAAAGAAGAACTATTACCATTAGGAATAAAAAAATTTGTTATTGAAAAAGGATCAGGTTATTCTTGGTACCAATTTGTTTATAAAGATAATTACTTATTTACACTAGATAGATTTGGTGCTAGTGGTAAAGTAGAAGAAGTTAATTCTTTCTATGGTTTTACGAAAGAAGAAATATCCTTAAAAATAGAATCGTTGCTTAAATAATTCGACAATATTCTTAAAACTTTCTTGTTATGATTACTATGGTGATTATATGAGAGAGTTTTTTATTTTTGAAATTAAAGATGAGTTTAAAAATTTATATCAAGATAAACCATCAATTCTATATCAAATTTTAGAACAAATATATTTTTTAGGGGAAGAGAATGCTAAGTATGGTTATAGTTTATTTAAACAATTAACTAAAAAAATATCTAAGGATAGATTAGATCAACAAATATATATAAAATATCATCAGACTATTCCTTATAGCAAAAGAAAAGATATTCACTATTATAATAATCCTTCTCATGAAGAAATAGGGTCACTTTTTATAAAAAAAAGTTATATGATGTTGAAGACTAATTATTACTATTCTTTTTTCTTAAAAGTATTAA
This sequence comes from bacterium, assembly GCA_014846175.1. GTDB lineage: Bacteria > Bacillota_I > Bacilli_A > RF39 > UBA660 > Onthousia. The sequence goes on from RKAV01000042.1 coordinate 26,109, forward strand.
ATAGTTTAAATAGTAACTACTTTATATGTGATTTTAAAAATCAAGATTATTTCTTCTTGGAAAATTATAATGAAGTATTATCTAAATAAACTTGAAAAATAACTATTTATTTGTTATAATAAGCCTACTTTTGAGAGGTGTATTATATGGATAATAAAATAGCAAAAAAAATAGAAGTACTAGAGCAAGCACAAACGTTAGAAGATATCATAATAGCTAGTTGGTATCTCTTTAAAAAAGATATAAAAAAATTTAGTGATAAAGTAGAAGTTATTACTATGATTGGTAATAAAAAGGAAGAATTTTATCAGAAAGAATTAGAAGAAAAAAGAGATATAGTTTATAAAGAGTTACTTGTTAATTTTATTAATGGTGATAATGATATTATTAACAGTGTTAGTAAAAAAACTAATCTTGCTTGGTGGCAAATAAAACAATTAGTATTAGAAACTAAAAATCCTAATGAAGTTGATAAAGCTTTAGCAAGATATATGGTGAAAAAGTATCCAGAAAGTGATACTGATGAAAGAAACAATTACTATAAAATAAGAGAAGCTAAAGCTAAAGTTATGATTGCTGAAAAATCAGGTTGTAAGTGTTTTAGTGAATTTAGTAAACGTTATCATTTAGTACCTAGGTATGAACTAGAAAATGCTTATGAAATAGTAAGGGAAAATGATAAAGAATTTTATAAAACACTAAGTTTTTCAGTTTTTAATAATATTCAAAAAAAGAATTCTTTAGCAGGAAGAATTGAATATCTTAATAATGACCGAAAAAGAATTTTAGAGGAGATAACAGCAGGTAAGAGTTTATCTAAGGAAATGTTAACAGAAAGAAATAGACGTGAATTAGTTGTATTTTGTGAAGTTAATGGCTTATCAACAGCTTTAGTAAAAAAGTATATAGCAAGATTAAAAGATAAAAAAGATGAATTTTTTAGTTTAAGTTATAGTGACCAAGTTACTAGTCTTTTAGAATATAAAAGAGAGGAGCTTGAAAAGGCAAAACCAGTTATTGATGAGTTAATTGAAATAGCAATTAATAAGGATAAAACTATTGATTATCATTATTTCTATAGTAATGGTTTTAGAAGTGATTACTTTATACAATTATTAGCTAATTGTAAATTAAATAGCGCTTGTCATACCTTTAAAAATTATGTAGCTAATCATAGTAGTGCCTTTACTTGTCTTACAGATAAAGATGTTAGTATGTGTTTAAGAACCAATAAAATGTTTTTTGAAAATAATCTTATTTCCTATACTCCTGTAGAGTTTAAAAATGTAGTTAATAATTTAAAAGAAAATCAACTACCATTATTTAAAGGATTAATTGTACAAGAACTTAATAAGTCTAAAAAAGATTCTAAAGTGATTGCAAAAACTAATAGAGTATGTTAATATAATAATGTCTTCTTTGAAAGACATTATGGCCTGTTGGTGAAGTGGTTTAACACGCGCGCCTCTCAAGCTCGTATTCACGGGTTCAAACCCCGTACAGGCTACCAAATATGTTTTTAAAGCCTTGATTTAACGGGCTTTTTTATTTTTTTGTAAAAAAATGAAAAAAACATGTGATTTTGGAGAAAATATATGTTATAATATTCCTCTTAGACAAAGGAGTGATGTTTATGGTAGTATTACCTATGGCTATGGATGATAGTATGTTAGAAGTAGAAGTTAAATTTCATAATATGCATAAAGAAAAAATGAAACTACAAGCTGAAAAAAATATGGAGAGTAATATAATAGTTGGTAAATATCTTCTAAATGAATTAGAAGAAGCTAAATATTATAAAGACCAACCAGTTAGATTAACAGAAACAATAAGAAGAATCTCATCATATTATAACAATGAAGTATCAACAATAAAAATAGTTAGTAAGAAGTATGGAACAAGTGATTTCTGCGATCAATATACCATTCCTCTTCCGCCTAAAAACTCTAATATCTATGTAGATACTTTATATGGAATATTAGTTAATAACTTAAGATTTACTAATCCTTTAAAAAGGAAAGATACTATTTTAGCTTTAAGAAATACAGGTATTTTATCATCCTTAAATGAACATGAACAAATTGATATGTTAACTTTAAGACAAAATGTTAATACTAGATCAGAATATTTTTATCAATTAGATGCTAAAGGTCTTAATGCCCAAGCTGATTGGATAGTATTCTTAGAAACACTTGATTTTACATATATTGATGATACATTAAAATCAAGAAGTGGATATGAACAAGTTATTTCAAGTTTTAAAAATACCGAAACTAAAATAAAAAAAGATATGCTTAATTATTTAGAAGTAGGGGAAGAAAATTATCTAATATATAGTTATTATTATCAATTAATTAATAATAAACAATTTTCTAAGTATTCTCTACCTGAAAAGAAATACATAAAAGAAAAGGTTGCCTAGTATGGATAGATTTGAAAGACTTCAGTCTTTACTTGGTAGTTCAATGGTTTACTCCTTTACTAAAGAAAATATATTAGTAGTTGGTTGCGGTGGTGTAGGTGGTTATGTTATAGAAGGACTTGTTAGATCTAATTTTAACAATATTACCATAATTGATTATGATAAAGTAGATATAACTAACTGTAATAGACAAATAATTGCTTTATCTAGTACTATTTCTAAAGATAAAGTTGATTTAATTAAAGAAAGAGCATTAGATATAAATAATAATATTAATATTACTGCTTATAAGCTAAAACTTAGTAGTGATAATATTGATTCGATATTTTCTAACAACTATACTTATGTAATAGATGCTTGCGATGATATAAAAGCTAAAGAACTATTATTAACATATTGTATGAAGAAAAAAATACCTATTATTACTTGTCTTGGAATGGGTAAGAGAATAGATCCTACTAAAATAGAAATTACTACTATAGATAAAACTTATAACGATCCCTTAGCTAGAAAGTTAAGAAGTTTTTTAAAACAAAATAAATTATCACTTAAAACAAAGGTATGCTTTTCCAAAGAATTACCACTTAAACTAGAAAGTAAAGTAATAGCATCTTGTGTATTTGTTCCTGCTACAGCAGGCATGGTAATAGCAAGTGAAGTAGTAAAAGATATAATTAAAAAGAACAAGTCAGCTAATTAGACTTGTTCTTTTTAAAACTTTCTATATAGACCAATAACATTTCCTAAAATAGTTTCTTTATCTATCTCATCTTCCTTACAGATAACTTTTACTGTTAACTCTTTATCCATTGTTACTACTGTTTTACCAATAGTAGTATTTTTTTGTTTTTCTACAAGTAAGATATCTTCCTTACAAATATTCATATAATTCATCTTGTTATCATTAACTCTTACAGCAAATACTTCTTTTTTATCCTTAATAAGTTCAAAAGGAATAGTAATAAAATTATTATTTTCTCCTTTATCATCAATAAGAGGAATTTTAACTACTTCTTTATTCTTATCTAAATATTCATTAGGTACTAGTATTTCAATTGTTCTATTAGAACCATCTTCCTTAGAAATATATCCTTTTTTAACTAATTGCATTAAATGAAAATGAATAGTAGCAGGTGAATGAAGATTAGCAGCTTCACCAATTTCTCTAACAGTAGGGGGATATCCTTTTTTTGCTGTAAGTTTCTTAATAATATCTAAAATATCTTGTTGTCTATCAGTCAACTTTTCCATCTCATTTTCCTCCTCTTTTCAATATTAACATGTCTATCATTATAATGTCAAACAAAAATTCGTAGAAACAATAATATCTTTTCCTTTTAAACTAAAGAAAAGATTGTTATAATATAAAAAGGGAGAAGGTAGAGTATGAAAAAAATTATTCTAGTAGATGGAAATAATTTACTATTTAGAAGTTATTATGCAACTAGTTATAGTGGTGTTATTATGAAAAACAGTAAGGGATTCCCTACTAATGGACTTTATGGTTTTATCAATATGATGAATAAAATAATAGAAGAAGAAAAGCCTAGCTACATTTTAGTAGCTTTTGATAAAGGTAAAACTTTTAGGCATGAGAAATATAGTGAATATAAAGCAGGACGTAGAGAAATGCCGGAAGAGTTGAAACTACAGTTTCCTAAAGCTAAAGAAGTATTAGATGCAATGGGAATAAAGCATTTTGAAATAGATAATTATGAAGCTGATGATATAATAGGTACTATTGCTAGAATAGTTGATTTAGAAGATGAGTTTATTGCTACTATTATTTCAAGTGATAAAGACTTATTACAATTAATTAGTAAAGAAGTAGAAGTAAAATTATTAAAAACTAAAGGATTTATTAGATTTGATGAGAAAACCTTTAAAGACACTTATGGAACTACTCCAATACACATGATAGATTTAAAAGCACTTATGGGAGATGCAAGTGATCATATTCAAGGTGTTAAAGGAATTGGTGAAAAAACTGCTATTAACTTATTAACTAAATATCAAAGTTTAGATAATATTTATAATCATTTAGATGATATTGGTGGTAAAACTAAAGAAAAGTTAGAACAAGGTAGAAATGACGCTTATATGAGTTATGATTTAGCTACTATTTATAAAGAAGTACCTATTCCTTTTAGTCTAGAAGATTGTATATATAAAAATATAAATATAAAAGAATATAAAAACATCTTAGAAGAACTAGAATTTAAATCATTATTGAAAAAAATAAACTTTGATACTGAAGAACAACAAGCATTTAATTTAGAAGAAGATAAAAAAGAAGAAATGCAAATAGTTGACTATAAACAATTTGATTTTAATAGTCCTTACTCATTCTACTTAGAAATGGATGGTTATACTTATAGTAAGAGTAAAATAATTGGGTGTAGTTTTAGTAACTTAAAAGAATCTTGTTTTATAACAATAGATGAACTTATTAATAATAAAGAATTATTAGAAAATAACACTTTAAAATATACTTATGATTTAAAAAGAATGATTATACTTCTAAATCAATATGGTATTAGTATTAATAATTGTAATTATGATAGTATGATTGCTTCTTACTTATTAGATTATAAACTAGAAGATGATATTACTGTTTTAATGAGTCAATTTAATTATAATTGTCCTAGTTATGAAGAAACTTATGGAACAGAAAAAAGAAAGAAAGAAGTAGATATAGAAATTACTAAAGAACAATGTATTAATAAGAGTAGATTTATTTATGATACTAGAAGTAAACTTCTTTTAGAAATAGACAATTATAATGAAACTAAACTATTTAATGAAATAGAAATGCCACTAGCTTTAGTTTTAGCTGATATGGAGTTAACTGGTATAAGAGTAGATAAAGAATATTTATTAAACTTAAAAGTAGAATTAGAAACTAAAATGAAACTAATGGAAGAAGAAATATACAAATTAGCTGATAGCAAGTTTAATATTTTATCACCTAAACAATTAGGGGAAGTATTATTTGAAAAACTAAAAATAGAATACCCTAAGAAGAGAAAAAAAGATGATACTAGTTATTCTACTAACAAAGAAATATTAGATAAAATAAAAGATAAAAATGAAATAATAGAAAAAGTATTAGAATATAGAAACTTATCTAAGCTATATACTAATTATTGTGTAGGACTATTAGATGAAGTAAGGGAAGATGGTAAGATTCATACTATCTTTAACTCATGTCTTACAAGAACAGGAAGATTATCAAGTAGTAAACCAAACTTACAAAATATTCCTATTAGAAGTGATTATTCTAAATTAGTAAGAAAAGCTTTTATTCCTGAAGATAATAGTATACTTATGAGTTCTGATTATAGTCAAATTGAACTAAGAGTCTTTGCCCATATAGCTGATGCTAAAAATTTACAAGAGGCTTTTCTTGCAGACAAAGATATTCATGCTAAAACTGCTTCTGATATATTTAAAGTTCCTATTGAACAAGTTGATAAGAATATGCGTAGAATAGCAAAGACGGTTAATTTTGGTATTTTATATGGAATAAGTAGTTTTGGACTTAGTGAGGACTTAAAAATAGATGTAGCTAGTGCTAAAGAGTTTTTAAATAACTATTTAAATACCTATAATGGTATAAAAGAATATATGGAAAAAGAAAAGGAAGAAGCATATCAAAATGGATATGTTACTACTATAATGAATAGAAGAAGAAAAATAGATGAGTTAAAGAGTAATAACTATATGATTAGAAGTAGTGGTGAGAGAATAGCTTTAAATACTCCTATTCAAGGTAGTGCAGCTGATATATTAAAGAAAGCTATGGTAGAGCTATATCAAGCTATGAAAGAAGAAAATTTAAAGAGTAAGATATTAATACAAGTACATGATGAATTAGTTTTTAATGTTTATGATGATGAAATAGAAATAATGAAGAAATTAGTAAAAGAAAAAATGGAAAAAGTAGTTAAGCTTAGTGTACCTTTAAAAGTAGATATAGAAACAGGAAAAGATTGGTATGAAGCTAAATAAAGGGAGTGATTGAAATGCCAGAAAAACCAGAAGTAATTACTGTGGCAAAAACGTTAGAAAGAAAGATAATTAATAAAACTATAATTGATGCTAAAGTCTATTATGATAATGTAATAGTAGGTGATAAGGAAGAATTTATTTCTAAGATAAAAGGAGAAAGAATAGAAAGCATTGCTACAAGAGGTAAATGGATTATTATATATTTAACTAATTATGCTTTATTAACTCATCTTAGAATGGAAGGAAGATTTTATTTTCGTAAAAGAGGAGAAAGAGTTTCTATTCATGAACATGTATCTTTATTATTAGATGATAATATAGAAATGAGATTTCATGATGTTAGAAAGTTTGGAAGAATGATTTTACTACCTAAGTATGAAGTACTTAATATAAAACCACTTAGTGATTTAGGTTATGAATTTAATGATGAAAGACTTACTAAAGAGTATTTACTTGCTAAGTTTAAAGGTAAAAGAACACCAATAAAAACTGTTTTATTAGATCAAAGTATAATAGCTGGTATTGGAAATATTTATGCTGATGAAATATTATATAAGAGTAATATAAATCCCTTAAGGCCTACTAAAGAATTAACTAGTAATGAGATAGTAGAAATTATTAACAATACTAGAGTTATTCTTAAAAAAGCTATAGAAAAAGGGGGAACAACTATTAAGAGTTTTGAATCTAGTGAAGGAGTACATGGATTATTTCAAAATGAGTTAATTGTACATGGTAAAAGTAATGGTGTTTGTCCTAAGTGTCATAGTAAAATAGAGTTTATTAGGGTAGGAGGCAGAGGAACTTATTACTGCCCAAATTGTCAAAAATAATTAAAAAATTCTATACAAAACGACAATTTTATAGTATAATTATTACTGTTTGAAAGAGGAGTGAGTAGTAAATGAAAAAAACAAAAATAGTTTGTAGTATAGGACCTGCATCTAATGAAGCTGATGTAATGGAGCAAATGGTTTTAAAAGGTATGAATGTTGCTAGAGTTAACTTTACTCATGCAACAATAGAAGAAAGAGATAAAGCTATTGCATCAGTTCGTGAAGTTAGAAAAAGAACTGGTAAGTCTGTAGCAATATTATGGGATACTAAAGGACCTGAATTTAGAAGTGGTATGCTAGAAAATGATTCTATTGAATTAGTTAATGGAAATACCATTCGTATGGTTAAAGAAGAAGTTCTTGGTACAACTGAAAGATTTTCAGTAAATCATCCTGAAGCTATTGATAGTTTATCTATTGGTGATACTATTTTACTTGAAAATGCTAAAATGAGACTTGAAGTTATTAGTAAAGAAGAAGATGGTGTTACTTGTAAAGTAGTAGCAGGTGGTACTTTAGGAAGCAGAAAAAGTATGAGTGTTCCTGGAGTTAAGTTAAATATTCCTTATGTTAGTGATGCTGATAGAAAAGATATTGAATATGCTTGTGCTAATGGTGGTGAGTATCTTGCTTTATCATTTGTATCTTGCAAAGAAGATGTTTTAGAAATAAAAGAAATCTTAAAACAACACAATAGAGAAGACTTACAAATCATTTGTAAGATTGAAAGTGATTTAGGTATCAAAAACTTAGAATCAATTCTTGAAGTATCAGATGGTGTTATGGTAGCAAGAGGAGACTTAGGAACAGAAATTCCTAGCGAGATGTTACCTATCGTTCAAAAACAAATGATTAAAACTTGTAGAAGACTTGGAAAAATTGCTATTGTTGCTACAGAAATGCTAGAAACAATGATGGAAAATAACCGTCCAAAAAGAGCAGAAACTAGTGATATTGCTAATGCTGTATTTGATGGAACTGATGCCGTTATGCTAAGCGGAGAAACTACTGTTGGAAAACATCCAATTGAAACAGTAGCTGCTATGGCAAAAATTTGTGAAACAGCTGAAAAATATACTGAATTTAACTATTCATCTGAAGATGAACGTGTTATTGATGCACAATCTGCTATTGCTGATGCTGTTGTTGATACAACAAAAAGACTTAATGCTAAATTAATTTGTGCTGCTACTATTAGTGGCTCAACAGCTAGAGTAATTAGTAACTTAAAACCAAAAGCAACTATCCTTGCTTTAGTACCTGATGAAAAGACAGGACGTCGTTTAGCATTAAACTGGGGTGTTTATCCTACAATTCTACCAGTATGTAATTCAACTGATGAAGTACTTACAAAGAGTGTAGCTTGTGCTAAAGATTATACTGAATTAGTAAGTGGAGATATAGTAGTTACTACTGGAGGTTTCCCTAATAATGCTGTATCTAGAACAACTAATTTAATGAAAATTGAAGTTATTGATTAATAAGAAAAAAGCTCGTTTAAGGGCTTTTTTTATTTAAAATACAATACAAAAGAATCTCTGATTTAGTTATTTTTTTTGATTTGCAAGTATTTTGTTTCTAATTTTTGAATATTATTTTCTAAAAAATAATAATGATAAAGATAAAATCCTAATAAAATTAGAAGAAGAATAACTAATAAAAGCAACAAAATTGAAGGTTTAATAGTTAATAAATAAAAGAAAAAGCAAGTAATAAAGATAACTGTTATGGTAACTAATAAATGAATAAGTCTTTCATGTTGAAAGTAACTAATCATTACTTTATAGTCTTCTAAATCATCTTTAGTAAAATTATTATTTTTAAGTTTTTCTTCTACTTCTTTTTGATAATTAGTTATTAATCTTTTCATAGATTTAACTCCGAATTATCAAACTCTTTTCTACCTGAAAATAATGTTTCATGAATTTTTTCTTCTTCTGTATTTAAATAAACTTCTTCAATGCGATCAACTCTACATCTTTCTGCTTCAAGTATTGCTTGAACCTTTCTAGCTGCAATATCAACCTCATCATTTACAACGACATAATTATATTTACTAACTTCATTTATTTCTTCATAAGCTCTTTTAAAGCGCATATCAATCTTTTCTTGATCTTCTGTATTTCTAGCTTCAAGTCTTCTTTTTAATTCCTTCATATTAGGTGGAAGAATAAAGATAAATAAAGCTTCCTTAATCTTTTCTTTTACCTTTAAAGCTCCTTGGATTTCTATTTCTAAAATAACGTCTTCACCCTTATCCAAATGTTCTTTTATATATTTTTTAGGTGTTCCATAATAGTTATTAGAGTACTCAGCATATTCTAAAAATTCTCCATTTGCTATATCATTTTCAAACTCTTCTCTTGATAGAAAGTAGTAATTAACTCCATTTTTTTCTTCTCCACGAGGCAATCTACTTGTACAAGAAATAGATAACCAAATATTCTTGTTATTCTCCATTACCTTATTAATAATAGTATTTTTACCACAACCTGATGGTCCAGATAAAACAATTAATAAACCTTGTTTCTTTGTTTTTAGCATTGATTCCATTTTACTCATCCTTTCTTATTGGAAATACTTTAAATTCATCATTTATGACATTATATTTATTATTATACTCTAAACTATAAATAATAGTAGTTTTATATTCTAAAGCTAGCATATCATCTTTTTTCCTTGTAAACTTACTTATAATAGGAAGTGAACAATCCTTTTTAATTCTATTTAGATAACACCGTCCCTTATTACTAAGCCCTAAAATACGTATATAAGTAATATTAGACATTTTCTCTTTACTATCTATTGTAAAATCACATAAATAATATAAAAGACCTCTTGCTATTTTTCTATAAGTAATATTTTTAGTTTTAACACTGTTAATTAATTCATCATAGCTAGATACTTTAGCAATATTTTTCTTAAGTTTATTTAAAAGACCTTTATCAAGTGATGGATAAGTATTATCGTTATTATCAGTAATAAGTTTATATTTTAGATATTTAAAATAACTATTAGTTGTTATAACACTATCTTTAATGTCTTCTAAATAAGGGACAACAAAACTAGGAACTTGTTTTGTTATATTTTTACCATCTAATAATGCTTTTCTTATGCTACTAGCACTAGATATATTCTCTTCTAAATAATTACTATTATAATCATTTGTTCTTTTAATAGAATGAGCTTTAATATTATAATTATTTTTCTTTATAGCTTTAAGATAAGAACTTGCTAAGATATCATTAGGTAGTTTGATACTTTTACCAGTAATATCATTAAAAGCTTGACTTCTAGCTGTAGGGTAGTTTAAACCACTCGCTAGATAAACCCTAACAAGAGGGTCAAAAGAGTTATTATAAAGCTCTATATCAATCATTTCATTTAGATAAGTTAAATCATCTGATTCACTACCAAACAATAAATCAGTAACCCCTAGAGCATGAGCTAATTCAATTGCTCCTTCAGCAAATATTTCACTAGAAGCTGTAGCAAAAGGAAAAGGCAATTCTACAACTAAATCAAAACCAGTTTTAAGTGCTATTTCTGTTTTACTTCTTTTATCAAGAATAGATGGTTCACCTCTTTGGGTAAAATTACCACTCATTATCAATATATAAACAGCATCAGGAAACATTTTTTTCATATTATTAAATAAATATAAATGACCATTATGAAAGGGATTAAATTCAGCTATTACACCTACTATTTTCATATTTTCACCTCCAAGATAACATTACTAAGTTAATTTATTATAACACGTTTTCTTTCTTTATGGTATACTGTGTTATGGGGTGTGAAAAAAATATGAAAACACAAATAGCAAAGGAAAATTTTATAAATTATTGTGAGTATGAAAAAGGATTATCTTCTAATACTTTAAAATCATATAGTTATGAAATTAATTTGTATCAATCTTACTTGATGAATAAACTTAATATAATAGATATTGAAGATATATCTAAAGATGATATAGAAAGCTACTTAAAGTATTGTTATTCTAATAAAGAAGATAGTAAAACTATATCACATAAAATAACTACTATTTACAGTTTTCATAATTACCTATTAAGAGAAAAAGCTGTTAAAAATAATGAAGCTGAATTTATTGATAGACCAAAACTTGCTAAACATCTGCCTTATACTTTAACTGTTAATGAAATTGATAAATTACTAGATATACCCTTACTTACTGTATTTGACTATCGTGATAAAGCTATGTTAGAATTGATGTATGGAACTGGACTTAGAGTTTCAGAATTAGTTAGTTTAACAGTATATGATATAGACTTTTACAATGCTTTTTTAAGAATTAAAGGAAAAGGTAATAAGGAAAGAATTGTTCCTATTAATAATACTTCTATAAAGTATTTAAAGCTATATTTAGAACAAAGAAATTTATTATTGAAAAGTAAAACAAGTAATGAGTTATTCTTGAATGCTAGAGGTGAGGGAATATCAAGACAAGGCTTTTTTAAGAATTTAAAGAAAATACTTGCTAAAAAGGAAATGCCTACTAATATTTCACCACATAGTTTAAGACATTCATTTGCTACTCATTTAATTGAGAATGGGGCAGATCTTAGAACTGTCCAAACTATGCTTGGTCATTCTGATATAACTACTACAAAAATTTATACACATATAAGTAATGAAAAAGTTACTAATGATTATTTAAGTAATCATCCAAGAGCTAAGAAAGAAGAGTGAATATTATGAAATTTAAACGAATATTTTTAATGATTTTAGATTCATTAGGAGTAGGGGAAGCAAAAGATGCTAGCAATTATGGTGATAATGGTTGTAATACTTTAGGAAATATAAAAAATAATTATGATTTATTTATTCCAAATCTTGCTAAGATTGGTTTTCTTGATACTTTGACAATGGAAAGTAATGATAAAACAGATGCATATTATACTATTGCCCAACCAAATAATATAGGTAAAGATAGTTTATCAGGTCATTATGAAATGATAGGAATTACATCAAATATACCTTTTAAGACTTTCAATGAAAATGGTTTTCCTATTGGATTAATTGATGAAATTGAAAGGGTAACTGGAAGACGTGTTATTGGTAATAAATGTAGTCATGATAATAGCATTATTGATGAATTAGGAGAAAGACAATTGAATTATGGTTCATTAATAGTGTATACTTCAGCTGATTCTGATTTACAAATAGCTGCTCATGAAGATATTATCTCTGCTGAACAATTATATGAATATTGTGAAAAGGTAAGAGAATTAACTATGCAGGAAGACTATTTAGTAGCAAGAGTTATAGCAAGACCTTTTACAGGTAAGAATGGAAAGTTTAAACTAAATAATGCTGGTAGAAAGGATTATTCTATCACCCCACCTAAAAGAACTGTATTAGACGATTTAAATGATAATGATTACAATGTAATTGGTATAGGTAAAGTTAATGATATTTTTGCAGAACAAGGAATTAATAAAGTATTAAAAGCTTCAAATAATCAAGAGGCTTTAACTAAGTTAGCTAATATAATGGAAAAGAATTTTACAGGTCTTTGTATGGTTAATTTAGCTGATTTTGATAATTTATATGGACATGTTCGTGATGTTGAAGGATATGGTAAAGCTATTGAAGATTTAGATGTTGAAATGCCATTATTACTTAATAAACTTGAAATGGATGATTTATTAATTATAACAGCTGATCATGGTAATGATCCGACTTTTAAAGGAAATGACCATACAAGAGAAAATGTTCCTGTAATACTTTATTGCCGTAATTTTAAGGAACCACATCGTCTTGATGCCCAAGAAACTTTTGCTTGTATTGGTGCAACTATAGCTGATAATTTTGATTTAGATACTCCAGAGATTGGTACAAGTTTAATGGAATATTTAAATTAAAAAACAACTGTTTTATAATGACAGTTATTTTTTTTGAAATACTTTACCTTTTTCTTTTTCTTTATTAATATAAGTATTCATTATATCTTCTGCCTGCTTAACGGTTATTTTTTCATCATCATATAACTCATCAATTGGTTTAAATGTATAAGTACCTATATCTGGTATATGATAGATTTTACCATCCTTTATATCATATATGTTATCACTTTCATATATGCGATTAGCAGGATATCCTATGTGATGAGTCTTTTCATTATTTAACTCATCATTAAACTCATAAATTCTTAATTCAGATTTATATGTCTCATCTTCGCCTAATGTCTTTGTTAATACATTAACATCATATTCATAGTTATCGTCTAAATACTCGTCTAATTTTTCACCACCTTCGGCTAAGAACTGATATGTTTCATTACTAAATGTATCATTATCTATTATATCGGTTAATTTTATAATGGCAAACCTAGTTAAATTTGAACTAACCTCATTAGAAAATTCCATATTTTTTTCTACGTTATATAAGTTAGAAAATTTTCCAATTATTTCGTCAGTATTTACATCAAAATAATATACAACACCTAGATTAAAGAACCTTTCAAATTCATAATAGACTAGGTGAGGTGTACCATCAACATATATTATATTATAATCGGCAGTATTATAATTTTGTGTTTCAGTGTTTTTATTTGATGTTGAATTAACATCTGTACCATTTGTATTTGAGCATGGCACTAATGATATTCCTGAAGCTAATAATAATGCAATAGATTTGACACGTAAAATATTTAAATTTTTAAACATAAAATTATGCTCCTTTCTTTCATTGTTATTTATAATATCATAACCTAATTATTTTTTCAATAAAAATAGCTAAAATGTTAATCCTTCTTGTTGTAATATCTTATTTTTAAGATATTACACACTTTAAAAGAGTTTTTACTTGGTTCCTGTTGTCAATGAGGAATTATAAAGAAATTCTTATATAATACGTATACATTTTAACTAATGTTTAACATAAAAATAACTAAAATAGGGTAGAGTAGAGCAATTAAAAAGAAATGAATAATTATGAAGTAATCATTTCTTTTTATTTATCTTCTTTAAAATTAGAACATATAGTTTCATCTTTTTCTTTAACATTATCACAATCACAAGATGAACCAACTTTTATTTCATCTAAATCACATTTACATTCTTTTTCATTATGATGTTTGCAAGATTTCACATCACAATGAATAACTTGCTTCTTTTTATCTTTAAACATAATTAACCTCCTTCAATATTAATTTGTACCCTTTTCCCCTATTTTATTCCCCTACTTTAAAATTTAGTGAAAAGGGGAGAAATAATATCTTATTTTTAATATAAATATAGAATAATATTTAGTATTAATATTTATATTAAATTAGGTTAATTTAATTTAACAAATATTATTATATTAATTAAAGAATTAATTAAACGATT
>RKAV01000066.1 GCA_014846175.1 bacterium
GCTTTTTCTGCATCTTTTAAATCTTTATCACAATCTTTTGCCAGATTCATTGCTTCTGTAAAACTTTTTATTGCATCATCTAAAGCAATATCACCGTTCTCTAAAGATTTAACAAGTACTTCTAACTCACTCATTTTTTCTTCAAATTTCTTTTCCATCTTTTCACCTCTTATACAACAGTAGCATTAATACTGCCATCTTTTAATTCTATTTCTATCTTATCGTTACTCTTTAAATCTTTAACACTTCCAATAGTTTTATTATTATGTTTAATAATACTATAACCTCTATCTAGTGTTTTTAAAGGACTAAGAGCATCTAATTTATTGATTAATAAAAGATAATTATGTTTTTTCTTATCAAGAATAACTTGTGGTTCATTAAAACATCTTTTAGTTAGTACTAAATTTAATCTAGCTTTCTTTCTGTCTAATAAGTTTTTATAACTAGTAACTAATCTATCCTCTAAATAGTCCAGTTTCATTGTTTTACTAGCATATAAATCTATTGGATTATTTAGTATATAACTATCTTTTACTTTTAATAATCTTTTCTTTTTTAGTTCTAAAATAGTATTAATATCTTTTACACTACGAAGTTTTAATTGTTCAATATAGTTAATTACATCAGTTCTATTAGGTACAGCTAGTTCTGCTGCTCCTGTAGGTGTTGGTGCTCTAAGGTCTGCTACAAAGTCAGCAATTGTAAAATCAATCTCATGACCTACAGCACTAATAACGGGGATAGAACAATCATATATTGCTCTTGCTACTATCTCTTCATTAAAAGCCCACAAGTCTTCAATAGAACCTCCACCTCTACCAACTATTAGAACATCTAAGTTATAGTTTTCTGCTCTTTTTATTTGTCTTACGATATCTTCTTTAGCATTCTCTCCTTGCACAAGGGCAGGAAATAAAATAACTTCTACTAAAGGAAATCTTCTATTAATAGTAGAAATAATATCTCTTATAGCTGCTCCAGTAGATGCTGTTATTACTCCTACTCTTTCTGGTATTCTAGGAATCTTTTTCTTATGACTTTCTAAAAACAATCCTTCATTAGCAAGTTTCTTCTTTAATTGTTCAAATGCTACATATAAGTTTCCTACTCCATCCTCAGTCATTTCGTTTACATAGATTTGATATCCACCTGTTGCTTCATAAACTGATATTTTACCTTTAACTAGTATCTTCATTCCATCTTCCGGAGTAAACTTAACACTCCTTGCACTAGATGCAAACATAACAGCATTAATCCTACTACCCTCATCTTTTATGGTAAAATAAAAGTGTCCTCTAGTATGAGCTTTAAAATTAGATATTTCTCCTTTTAAATACACTTCTTGTAAATTAATATCATTATCTATTTTATATTTAATATATTTAGTTAGCTGACTAACAGTTAAATACTCATTCTGCATTTTTATCCTCTTCATGATATATCTTATCTAAAACACCATTTAACATTCTAACAACAGCATCATCACTATACTTCTTAGCTAAGTTAATAGCTTCATCTATTGCTACTTTATTAGGTGTTTCAGTATAAAGTAGTTCATATATAGCAATTTCAAAGATTGCTTGATCTACCATATTTAATCTACCAATTTCCCAATTAATTAAATATTCATTAGCTTTTTTATCTAATTGTTCTTTTTTTAATATTACTTCGTTTACAAGTTCTTTAACAAAGTTTTTATTACGTCCTTTAACTTCCATAAACATTTCATCCAAGTCATAACTACTTTTTGCTTTTTCCATTATTGATACTTGATAAAGTATTTTCATAGCTATTTCTCTTGCTTCACTACGTGTTTCTTCCATTTAACTCACCTCACCTCACAACAATTTTATTATACTAGTAAAAGATACGATTTACAAGGACTTATTTTTAATAAGAATCTTATTAGTTGTTACTAATTCATCAGTCATATACTTACTAAGATATCTATAAAAATCGGTCTCTTCAAAACAAGCATTATTATAAAATAGTTCACTTGTAGAAAACTTAATTCCTGCTTGAATAATCTTTTCACTAATCATTAAATCTTTCTCTAAATCAATGAACCATTTAACTTTCTTTTCCTCTATCCATATAGAATCTCCATTCTTATAGTTTTCTTTATTTGATAAAGTAAAGTCATCATCTTTAAAGCATAATGTATTAGCAGTTACTTTAGCATAATTCTTATTTTTGTATTGATATACATTTAGTTTTTCTTCCGTAAATGATTCATAACTATTTCTATTTCTTATATAAGATAAATCTGTTTTAACAGGAGTTTTTATATTTAATATATTTCTAACTTCTTCTTTCTTTTTAGTAGATAAACGTAAATCATTAATTATAAAGGCGTTAGTTAATTCATCTTGTAATTCTTTACTTGGTGCATCTTGTAAAAAAGTTCCAAAATAACCTATTAACATTTTAGCTGTTTCATCTACTATTTGTACTTCATCTTTTAAAGGTGAAAAATTTAAAACTGGTCTTATACCTACTCCCTTAGGACAATAAGTACTTTTTATTTTTCCTGTTTCATCCAAATAAGAAACAAAGTATGGTCTATACTCGCCTTGACTTTCTATATTATTTAGAAAATATGTCCCTTCATTTTGTTTAGTACTATATCCACCATTTAATATAGCATAATCAGTAATAGTTGCTATACTGCCATACTTTTTTATAGGATATAATTGATATTTTTCTATTAACATTTCTTTTGTTGGTATCATTAAGTTTTGCATAAAAATTCCTCCAAGAACTATTCTACCAAATTTCTAAGAATAAGTCTGCTTCTAAATAAAAGAAAAGATGATTTTTAGTCATCTTAATAGTTAATATTATTTTTGCTTAGAAAGTTCCACAATTCTATACCAAGTGACTGGATCTACTACTCCATTTACTGGTAATCCTTCTTGTTTTTGAATAGCTTTTACTGATTGTTCTGTTAAATCATCAAATGTTCCGGTTACTCTAACTCCTGGTGTATTATGAAATTTATGACAAATTGTTAATAGAAATCTTTGTAATCTTATTACGTTAATACCTGTCATTCCTTTAGAGATAGTATAACCTGGAAAAAATTCATCTTGGTATATTAATAATTCCGATGGAATATTAGAAATTATATTACGATATGCTGTTATAATAGCAACCCAAGTTTTTTGATCAACTTCCCCAGTTTCTTCTAAATTATATTTCTTTTGGAAAGCTTTAACCATTTGTTCTGTATTATCACTAAAGTTAAGTCCTGTTTCTAAAAAAGGAATATCTGGATCTATATACGCTATTATACTTATCAAATAGTTTAAAGTATCAACTTCATTACCACTATCACCTTTTTTAATAACTGATTTAAAAGCAAGTTCTGCTTCATCTTCAGTTATTCCCTCGGAATATAAATTAGCAACCTGTTTAACTGAATTATAAATATATTTTATTTTATACCATGTCGCTTTATCAACTATTCCTGTTACAGGTAAATTGAATATTTCTTGAAATTTTTTTACAGATGACTCCATATCTACTGTAAAAAATGGTGTTTCATTAGTTATTAAGGGAAGGGCAGGATAATTTTTTCTTATTCTATTTAACTGGATTTTTAAAATTCTTACATAATTTCCAGCTGCTCCTAGTTTAATTGGTACACCTGGATAACTTACAATATTATCGGAAATTGGGGCATTATAAATGAGCTTAATATTATTACCATAATAATATGATAATATTTCTAACGGATTTAATCCATCTTTAGCAAGTCTTACACTTCCCCACTGTGATAGTCCATTGCAAGTTACTGTTTTACCATCACAGTACTGAGCATAAAGTGGTTGAACACTATCGGTTCTTGCAATATAGTTATTAAAAATATCATCTACTATTGTAACTATTGAATCATAGAACTGACTATGTTCTTTAAATGTTTGGTCATATTTAGGATTACTTGTTATATCAAAGTCATAGCCTTGAGAAGGATACCATTCATTGTAAACTCGGTTTAGAGCAAAAGATATTTGGGCTAGTACATTAGCTTTTATCGCATCAGTTGGCCAAGTTGGATATATTTCATTAGAAGCAACGTTTTTAATGTATTCAGCAAAAGGAACAGTTATATTTTTAGCCTTCTCACTGGGAGAACCTAAATGAACAGTAATAGTTTCAGGTATTACCGGCGTATTAATTTCCATTTATTGTTTCACCCTTGTCTGCGATTGGTATCATTTTAATATATTGTAGTACTTTAACATCTCCAATCATATTTATTATGTACTGTTTAACACAATCATAATTAGCTTTCATTGCCGTTAACCTATATGAAGTAGTAGATGATGTTTGGAAACTATTATCATCATAACCACTAGTTGGAGCTGGTAGTGTTATATTATCAATAATTCCACTAGAATCAGTATATCCTCTAAAGAATAAGACGTTATTACCCCCGATTTCTTTAGTAATAATAATTTCAGCATCCTCAATAGGAATAGCTTGATAAGCAGTAAAAGCCATCACCTTTAAGCTTCCTTGTTCAGGATTAACCACAGCAAAAGCTTTATACTCTTCCGTTTTTGAAAATTCTTCATAAGAAATAAGTGTTGCCATTAACTAACCTCCTTTATTTTTAATTGTTGACCTATAAAAAGATTATTACTAGTCAAATTATTTAATGATTTAATATTATCAACACTTGTATTATATTTTTTAGCAATAGTATATAAACTATCACCTCTTTGGACTGTATACATTATATATTGTGGTTCAGCATAACCAGTACCAATACATTCTTCCTCAGGATTAATTGGTTCATCGCCTGTACTACTTTTAATCATTAGTTGCTCTCCAATTGCAAGATTATTACTAGTAAGGTTATTTAACGATTTAATCTCATCTACTGTAATACCAAACTTTTTAGCAATTGAATATAAGCTATCACCTTTTTGAACTGTATACATTGCTATTTCTTCTACCTTATCTTGCGTTGGTAGTTTTAATACTTGTCCAATACTAAGCATATTACTAGTTAAATTATTAATTTTTTTAAGCTCATCTAATGTTATATTATTTTTATTAGCAATAGAATATAAACTATCTCCTTTCTTTACTACATAATCTTTATAAGTAGTTGGTGTAGATGTAGCATTATCATCAATAGCAATTATTAACTGTTGTCCTACTGTTAAGTTATTACTAGTTAAATTATTAAGTCTTGTTATATCTTTAACTGTAGTATTATATCTTTTAGCAATTGAATATAAGCTATCACCTTTCTTTACTACATAATCAATAGTAGTAACAGTAGAAGGAATCTTTAATATCTCTCCTTTAGTGATAGTATTACTAGTTAAGTTATTAATTCTTTTAAGTTCATCTACTGATACTCCAAACTGTTTACTAATTCCATATAAGGTATCGCCACTTTGAACTGTATATGTTTGCATATCTCACCTCAATTAAATATATGCAAAAAGAAAAAAAGCATACTAGAATTAATCTAATTACGCTTATTTATTAAACATATTCAATATTATTTTCTATTCTTAAACCAGGTAGTTTCTTAACTAATGTCTTGTTAATAATATTATCAATAGTAGCAGGGGTTTGCTTAGAAACAATAAATTCTTCATCAGTTAGTCCATATTCTTCAAATAACAAATCATGATACTTTTTAGTTATACCAATCTTCTTTTTTTTATAATCAGTTAATTCTTTTTTACTATCTAGTCTTGTAAATAATTTTTCATACTCACTTACTTCTTTTATATAGTCAATGTTCCATCTAGTAGCTGGACAACCAAAAAGTTCTAAATCACTATGATAAGGATTTTTCTTATCATATAATTGTTCTAGTTTAGTCATAACTAATTCTAATTGTTCTTTTCTTACTTTCTTATCATATACTGTTTGAAATAATTTTAATGCCCCATTTTCGTAATTATAATCAAGTATTCTAATAGCAGGATTACCAATGTCTTTATAAGCCATTAATCCTGATATTCTATCTTTATTATCAAATATTTTAAGTTCTTGTTCATTATTTAGTAATTCTAATGTCCTATTATATATATTATAAGCAACTATATTTTTATATAAATCAAGATTTTGTAGTATTTCTCTATCTTCAATGTCTATAATATCTTTAACAGCAGAAAATTCAAGTTCAACTAGCTGATTTAAATAATCAATTACTCTTGGATTTAATATTCTTTTATACCTATTTAATGATTCTTTTAATTCCTCTTTACTACTTATTTTTTTATAAGTTATATTACCTAGTCTCATTTAATCGCATCCTTAATGTAAATTATTTTTATATGCTTCTAATCTATTTTTAAATTCATCTATCCCTATTATTCTTAATAAATCATATAAATTAGGTGTCTTATTACGACCAGTTAGAATATGTCTAATCATTTCACAAACACTACCAATATGTCCTTTATATAATGTCTCATCTTCTTTATACATCTTTACAGATGGTGCATAATTATTTTCTTCAGCTAATTTTTGAATCTTTTGATACCATTCATCTTGGCTATCGTTACTATTATATACTTCTATATATTTAGTTAAAATATCATAATCTACTGTTTCTTCAATAACTTCACTATAGCTTGTTTTTAAATCATTATAAAATATTTCATTATATAAATAACTTGATTCAGTTTTAACATCTTTTAATACTGCTATATCTTTACGTGGTCTTTTTCCATCTCTTTCGATATTTAAAAATGCTATTACTTTATCTTTATAAGTAGTTAAAAGTTTAGCAAAGTCATTATCATATTCTAAAGAGTATTCTAATACCTGATTATATAATTCATCTGCTGTTAATCTTGAAAAGTAAGTTCTTGAAATATTATTTAACTTCTCCATATCAAATAGTGTTCCACCTGTAGGCATCTTCTTAAAGCTAAAAGTAAAGTCTTCAATACTCTTATCTTTATTTTGTAAATACCACTCTTCAAAGTTAGTATTAGCTAGTGTTGCAAGATACAAACGAACAGCATCTACTGGAATACCTGCTTCTTTATAATAACTAACTGAAAACTCTGGATCTTTTCTTTTACTTAGTTTTCTAATCTTACCATCTTCCTTTTTAGTAAGGGGAGCAATATGAGCATACTTACAAGGTTTAAATCCTAATAACTTACAAAGTTGTAAGTGTTTTGGGAAACTTGGAACCCATTCGTCTCCTCTAACAACATGAGTGGTCTTCATTAAGTGGTCATCTACTACATGGGCAAAATGATAAGTTGGAATACCATCTTTTTTTAGTATTACTTCATCTATTATATTTTCTGGTAAAACAATATCACCTTTAATCATATCATGTAATATAATTTCGTTATGCATGTCACCTGGTGACTTCATTCTGATAACATAACTATCGCCATTATCTAGATGTTTTTTTACTTCTTCTAGTGATAAATCACGGTCTACAGCATAAGCCCCATAAATACCAATGGCTTCTTTTCTTAACTCTTGTCCTTCTCTTATTTCACTTATTTCTTCTTCACTCATAAAACATGGATAAGCTTTTCCTTCACTTATTAATTTCTTAGCATAAGCTTGATAAATATCTTTTCTCTCACTTTGCTTATAAGGTCCATAATCTCCCCCATAAGAAAACCCTTCTGTTGGATATATTTTAAAATGCTTTAGAGAAGAAAGAATCAAGTCAGTTGCTCCTTCTACTTCTCTTTTACTATCAGTATCTTCTATTCTTAAATAAAATACTCCATCACTTTGTCTAGCAAGCTCACTACTAATAAATGCTCCATATAAATTTCCTACATGCATAAATCCAGTAGGACTAGGACCAAATCTTGTAACAAATGCTCCTTCTTTTAGTTCTCTAGCTTTATATTTTTCTTCTATTTCTTCTACTGTTAATGGTAGATTAGGAAATAATAAATTAGCTAATTCTTCATACATATCAATCACTCCTCATATTTCAGTAATATTTTCCCATATTTATATAATAAAGTCAAACTTATAAAAGCAAATAAGGGGTAAAAAAGGTGTAAAATCTTTTTTACATATTAAAACCCTTATAAAATAAGGGTTAAATTCTTATTGGCTGCCCCAGTTAGATTCGAACTAACGCATCGTGCGGTCAGAGCGCACTGCCTTACCGCTTGGCTATGGGGCAAACTCACATTAACATCATATCACAATAATAGTTATTGTCAAGTCATGATGTTAATTATTTTAATGTTTTCTTCTAGAATTAATCTTATTTAATACTTTTTTATATTCACTATTATATTTCTTAGGAATAGATTGCTCTATATCTAAGCTATCATCACCATCACCAATAAGCATTAGTAATAATATATCAAAGTTTTTAATACTAAGTTTTGATTATAAAGATTCTTCTAACCGGTCATATTTATATAAGGCAGACTGCTTTTTTTCTTCCTTTACTTTACTAGAGACCGTATTTGTTACTCCAATATTTGTTTTAAAAACACTTTTAGGATTATTTTGTTTCTTAGGTATAGTTTTTTGTATTCTAGATGGTTCAATATTTTTACTTTGCACTTAAGGAATACTAGTTGATGGATTTTCACTTGCTACATCATTCTCTTTTGCACAAGCTTTTTGTATCTTTTCTAAAGGTTTTGTCTCATCAAACCACCCAATCAAATTATCCCAGTTTCCTAAATTATAAAATTTACTTTTCCTTTCAAACTGCATTAACAACTGCTTTTTTAATTTATCAGAAAAAATTGTATTTTGCTTCAATTGCTTTATCCCAATATTTAGTAATCCTAGTTTTTCATATATAGCTAGTTTTATTAACAAATATTTTTCTTCTTCTAATTTTTCTTTAAAATTTTCCAAAGTATCTAAATCTTTTACAGATATATTATCAACAACTATTTTGTTTCTAATTTCTAATATTTCTATTGGAAACTCTTGTTTTTTTGTTTTAATTATTTCGTTATACCAATCTGATATTTCCTCTGGACTTTCCTTGATTTCGTTTTCAGTGCGAATTTTCATTAGCTGACTTTGAATAATATTATCATTTGGGAATCTTGCAGCTATTTCTCTTGCACTCTCATAATTTTCATTTTTCATATAAATTTTTATTAACCGACTTTGAATAGCAGCATCATTCGGAAATTTTTTTGCTATTTCTATTGTCTTTTCATAGTTCTTATTTTTTGCCATTAACCGATTTTGGAATAGAACATTATTTGGAAATTCTCTAGCTATTTGTATTGCTTTTTCATAGTCTCTCTTTTTCATATAAATTGACATTACTTGGCCCTTTATTACTTTGTTATTTGGATAATCTTTACCAATAACTAATGCCTCTTCATATTTTTCTTTAAGCATAAGTTTTTTTAGTAATTCACTAGCTTTTTTACTTTTTTGCCATCTGTATAAAGTTGAATAACTTAAAATCTTGGAAGTTTGAGGATATGGCCCATAACTACAATTATGTGTTGGTTTATTTGCCATACAAATGAATTTATTAATAAAGATAGAACAAGTATATCTAAAGAAATAGATATATGAAAAGTAATTTGAAATTATTTAAATCTATTTTAGGCATTATTTCACTCCTATAATATTTACTTTGCTTTACTTCTTGACTCATATAAATTTTTGGCTTTTTTTAAACCGTTCACTTTGGCAATATTCAAATAATAATCTGCTAATTCATAATTAACATCTGTTCCCTTGCCATTGAAATAGAAATTAGCACCTAAATCATAAATTGCTGCAATATGACCATTGTCAGCACATTCTTTAATAATTTTGAAAGCTTTATTATAATCTTTTTCTGTATTACCAAGTCCAAAATAATAATAAGCTCCTAATACGAATTTAGCATAAATTCTTTCTATATCAGATATATTAGGATTATTTATTAATTCAATTATTCTAGGATAGGCTCTATTCAAAAGTTCTTTTGACTTATCTTTATCTATTTCCAATAATTCTCCTAATCCTAATTCATAAGAAATGCCTAAAGAATAGATACATAATGGATAATTAATTTCAAAACCTCTTTGGTAATAATATAGCGCCTTTTCAAAATTCTGCTCTACTCCATTTTCTTCCAAATCATAACTTCTTCCTAATATGTAATAAGAAAAGCCTGTATTTTGATTTTCTAATTTATTTAAGTTAAATTTTATTGTTTCCATAAAAGTTGTCTCCTTTTATTATTCATTTAAATTAATACTATCAATACTTGTTTCATAAATCCACTCTTTTAAATCAGCATTGTCACCTGTTTCATAGAATCTAATCAGTTTTTCAAAAAAGGTAGGTTGATTTTCTTGTGATATTGTTATAATTTACAGTATAACACAAAATTTCCTATTGTCCTCATTTCTCTTAAACTTTCTTTTATAAAAATCTTTTGTTCTTTTACTAAAGGCTCTCCTTCATTAAATCGCACAATCAACTCATCCTAATTTCCTAGATTATAAAATTTACTTTTTTCTTATTATATACTAACCATTCTTAATAACTATCGTTATCTTTCTAAAACCCACTTATACATTAGACTCTTGATATTTTCTAAATAGCTAGAATCTATTTTTCCAATAATGCTAATTTTTCTTTTTCTTCTTTTAGTTTTTCTCTATCCATATCAACAATATTTTTAGGAGCTTTTGCTACATAGTTTTCATTAGCAAGTAACTTTTCACGTCTTGCAATAGAAGATTTTAAAGCAGCAATCTGTGTTTCTTTTAGAACTTTATCAGCTTCTGTTTCCATCTTTTCAAAGAAAATAGTCGCTTTTACTCTCTTAGAAAATACTTTATATGACTTAATACCAAGCGGTTCTTTAACTAAGCTTTCATCTAACTTTAACATTTTAACTATTAAATCATTATCATCAGTAGTATCAAACATAACTTTCATATCTTTAGTTATATTATTTTCTGCTTTAACATTTCTAAAACTTCTAATAAATTCTATCTCATCATCAACTACTTCTTCTTCTAATTCAAAAATATATTTCTTACTATACTTAGGATAGTTACTAATCATGATAGATTCTTCTTCTTTAATTGGTAACATTTGATAAATTTCTTCTGTTACATAAGGCATAAATGGATGAAGTAGTTTTAAAATATTAGTTAAGATATAACATAGTGTTGATTTAGTAGCATCATCATCTAAACTATATTTAGCCATTTCAATATAACTATCACAGAAAGATGTCCAAACAAAGTCATAAATAACACTTGATGCATTATTAAACTGATATTTATCCATAAACTTCTTAGTAGTATGAAGCATTTTTTCAAACTTAGTTAGAATCCATTTATCTTCTGGTTTTAAATTATCAAGTTTAATACTAGTTAAATCACTAATATTAGTTAAAACAAATCTTGAGGCATTCCAAATCTTATTAATATAGTTCCAAGTAGCTTTAATCTTATCTTCATCAAAACGCATATCAGTACCAGCTGATACATCTGTTGCTAAATAGTATCTTAATGAGTCTGCTCCATACTTTTCAATCATATCAAATGGATCTATTCCATTACCTAGACTTTTACTGAATTTTCTTCCTTGTTTATCACGAATTAAACCATGAATTAAACAATCTTCAAATGGTCTTTGACCTAGTAATTCTTCTCCTTGGAAAGTCATTCTATTAACCCAGAAAGGTATGATATCATATCCTGTTACTAAACAGTTATTAGGATAATATCTCTTTAATAGTTCTGTATCTTCTGGCCAACCAAGAGTAGCAAAAGGCCATAATGCACTAGAAAACCAAGTATCTAGGACATCTTCATCTTGAACCCATCCTTCTTCTTTTGGAGGATTAACGCCAACATAAACCTCATCATTTTTATACCAAGCAGGTATTCTATGACCCCACCATAACTGACGAGAGATACACCAGTCATAAGTAATTTCCATCCAGTGGTTCATCGTTTTTTCATATCTTGCTGGTACAAAATGAACTTTTGTTTTATTATTCTTTTGATTAGCAAGAACTTGGTCAGCTAAACCTCTCATCTTAACAAACCATTGTTTCTTAACCATCGGTTCAATAATAGCATTAGTTCTTTCACTATGTCCTACTTCGTGAGTTATTGGTTCAACTTTTAATAATAAATCACTATTTTCTAACTCTTCTATTACTTTCTTACGTGCTTCTTCTCTTGAAAGTCCAACATAATCACTACCACAATTTTCATTCATTGTAGCATCATCATTCATAATAACTAGTTTAGTAAGATTATGTCTTAATCCAACCTCATAGTCGTTAGGATCATGAGCAGGTGTTATTTTAACAGCACCAGTTCCTTTTTCCATATCAGCATGAGGATCTGTTATTACTGGTATTTTTCTATCCACTATTGGTAGTATTACATTCTTACCAACAAAGTCTTTATATCTTTCATCATTTTCATTAACAGCTACTGCCATATCACCAAATAAAGTCTCTGGTCTAGTAGTTGCTACATCTATATATTTGTCACTATCTTCTAATTTATATTTCAAGTGATAAAAAGCACCTTTTTCTTCTTTATAGATAACTTCTTCATTTGATAAAGCTGTTTTTGCTACAGGGTCCCAGTTAATAATCTTCTCACCACGATAGATTAATCCTTTATTATAATAATCTACAAAGACTTTCTTAACAGCATCACTAAGTCCTTCATCTAGGGTAAATCTTTCTTTAGAATAATCTAAGGAAATACCAAGTTTTGCCCATTGACTTCTAATAATTGAGGCATGCTCATCTGTCCATTTAAAGCATTCTTCTAAGAACTTATCACGTCCTACTTCATATTTATTTTGGCCATTATCTTTTAGTCTTGCTACTACTTTAGCTTCTGTTGCAATAGCAGCATGATCCATTCCTGGAAGCCATAAACAATCATAACCTTCCATTCTTTTATATCTAATAATTATATCTTGAAGTGTTACATTCCAAGCATGTCCTAGATGAAGTTTTCCTGTAACATTAGGAGGAGGAAGTACTATACAATATGGTTTTTTAGACATATCTCCACTTTCAAAATAACCTTTCTCCATCCAGTAATTATACTTTTCTTTTTCTACTTCACTATGATTATATTTCTTATCTAACATAATATCATCCTTTCTAAAAATAAAAACCTCTCTATCCAAAGGACGAGAAGTTCGTGGTACCACCTTAATTCGTATGTTTAACATACCTTATTTATTTAACGGTTCTCCCGGGATAGCTTACTATTATTTCAGCTATCCTACTCTTGTTGCTACCTTCCATATCTTTTATTGTTAAGTTTCACCTACCCTTAACTCTCTATAAATAAAATAATATGTACTCCTCAACAGTCAATGTATTTACATGTATTATAGTATACTGCTTTTAAAATAGCAAGCATTACATATACTTTTGCATTGATTTCATCATTTGATTAACTTGTTTCTGACTTGGTTTTCTTCCCATTTGCATCATCAATGCTTTAATCATTTCTTCATTTATTGGTGGATTCTTCTCCATATATTTCTTAGTAACATTTTTTGCTATAAAAAATCCAATTACTGCTCCAATAAGAAGTCCTACTACAATTAATAATATATCATGTAACATGTTTCTTCACCTCGAATTTATTTTACTAAATATTTCTTATCTAGACAAGTATTAATTATCCATTAAGAATTAACATTTCCATTGCTATATCTTTATCAGCTTGACCTGTCTTTAATTTTAAATCTAAATCAGCTAATTCTAAAATAAATCTTTTAATATCTTTAAGAGAACTATATCTACCAAGTTCTAATATTTTCTTAACACGATAAGGATGAACAGCCATTTCCTTTGCTATATCTTCTTCTTTATAACCTTTATTATTAAGTAGTTTAACTTGATATAAAAGACGGTACTGACTTTCTAATAACCCCATTAAAGGAAGTATTTCTATATCATAATTTTTTAATTGATTATATAGTAACAAAGCCTCTTTTTTATTTTGCATCCCTATAGCTTTAATTAAATCAAATGATAACTGATCTTGTTTTTCTAAAGGTATAGGTAATAAAAAATCTACATCTTGATTTGTTATTTCTTTAGTATCTATCTTATATAGTTTTAACTTATCACATTCTTGAAAAATCATATCATAATTATCGTTTACTCGAGAAATTATATTAGGAATTACCCCATTTTCTAGTTTATAACCAGCTAGTTGAGTTTTAATATAACTATCTTTACTAGGATTAAGTTCCAAAAAAGTCATTTTTTTCTTTAATTCTTTTCCTATTTTTTTTCTATCATCTATTTTATTTACAGTTAGAAAAAATAATGTATTTAAAATTTCTTGATCTAAGTATTTTAATAAATGATTAATACTTTTTTCTTCTTCTGTGGAACTACTTCCTAAAAAGGTAGCATGATTAGCTATAACTACTTTTAAGGGGGTTAAAAATGATACTGTATCTAAGTCTTCTAAAACAGTAGCTAAATCAGTTTCTTCTAAATCATATATAGTAATTGAGGCATCTTTATAACCTTTTTCGTTAATAATATTAGCTATTTCTTTGTCTATTAGGATATTAGAAGGAGAAAGAAGCAAATAATTATTAGACTTCATTTATTTGCTCCACTAAAAATTTATAGACATTAGCAAGGTTAGCAATTGTTTTACCTCCACCTTGAGCAAAAGTAGCACTACCTCCACCGTTACCATCAGAAATACTAGCTATTTGTTTAATTAAGTAACCAGCATTTAAGTTAGCTATTTTATTACGACAAATGAAGTTAACACTATTATCTTCTTTTATATTAACTATGAAGATTAAGGAGTTATCAATTTTATTTGCTAAAGCATCCATTATTGTTTTTAATATATCTAGTTCTTCATTATTGAAAGTTAAATATAAGAAGTTATTTCCATTGATTTCTTTTAAATCAGTTAAATATTCATCTATCTTAGTTAAACTTTGTTTTTCTTTTTCTTCTTGGAATTTTCTTTCAAGATTTTTAACTTCATCTTGAACATAAGAAAGTTCATTACGATTAAATACTATATCACGATAGCTTTTAGGAACACTATTATCTATAGTAACATCAAAAGTAAGGTTAATTCCTAATCTTTTAGCTTGTTCAAGTATTTCTTTAGATTTCATTAATAGTTTAACCATTTCATCATTATATGGTTTAATAATTTCAAATAATGTTGTTTCTATTTTCTTATTAGTACATGCTTCAATACGATAAGTGTTACTTCCTTTAGATTCAAAAGAGGTAATAGCAAATTTCTTAATATCTTTAGTATTAGCAATATGAGTACCACCACATAATTCCATTGATTTATCAATCTTAACAACACGTACTGTATCACCATACTTTTCTCCAAATAAAGCCATAGCACCTAATTCTTTAGCTTTATCAAGGGGCATAACTTCGGTTGATGTTATTATTCCTCTATTAATCATTTCATTAACCATATCTTCAACTTGATATAATTCTTCATCAAAAATCTTACCTGTATAAGTAAAATCAAAACGAAGTTTATTATCATCTACATAACTACCTGCTTGAATAATTTTTGAACTAACAATTGTTTGTAGAGCATATTGTAACATGTGAACACTACTATGATTAGCTTCGATATTATGACGGCGTTCTTTATCAATAATTACTTCACAATCATCACCAGTTCTAATTTTACCTGATAATAATTTTATTTTATGAATATGTTGACCATTTGGACCTTTAAAAACATCTACTACTCTAGCTGTAAAGTTCTTACCAGTAATCATACCTGTATCAGCAACTTGACCTCCACTTTCAGCATAAAAGCAAGTTCTTTTCAAGGCAATATAACCATCATGATCAAGTTCTTTTTCAAGGTTATCTTTACTAAAAATAGCAAGAACGTTACTTTTTAATCTATATAAACCATATACAAAGGTAGATGGCTTCTTAAAATCCATTAAAACTTGTTTTTGTTTAGCCATAGAAGTCTTATTACGATTACTTTTCTTAGCTATTTCTCTTTGTTTATTCATATAGTTAATAAATCCATCTTTATCTACTCTATACCCTTTTTCTATAGCAATCTCTTCTGTTAATTCAAGTGGAAAACCAAAAGTATCATAAAGTTTAAAAGCATCATAACCAGAAACTACACCATCAGTTACAGTTGCTAAAATATCATCAAGTTTTCTTATACCTTGTTCAAGTGTTTTTAAGAATAACTTTTCTTCTTCTAGTATTAAAGCTTCAACTTCAGCTCGTTTTTCATATAATTCTTTATAGAAATCTCCCATAGTTTCACAAACTGTACCAACTAGCTTATAAAGGAATGGTTCATTAAATCCTAACTGCTTACCAAATCTTGAGCTTCTTCTTAAAAGTCTTCTTAAAACATAATCTCTTCCTGTATTTCCAAAACTTGCTCCATCTGATAGGGCAAATGTTATAGCTTTAATATGATCAGCTATTACTTTAAAAGCTGTTTGTCCATTATATAAAATTCCTGACATTTCTTCTATTTTAGCTAGTATTGGGGTAAATAAATCTGTTTCAAAACTAGAATCTACATCTTGAAAGATTGTACACCATCTCTCAAGGCCTGCCCCAGTATCTATATTTTTATGAGGAAGTTCTTTATATTTTTCACGAGGTTTACTTTCTTCTGATTGAAACTGTGAAAAGACATTATTCCAAATTTCAATATATCTTTCTTGTTCATCGTCATTTTTAAACTTTTCTAAAGCATCATGATTAGGGTCATATTTTTCTCCTCTATCATAGAATATTTCACTATCTGGCCCACAAGGTCCACTACCTATTTCCCAAAAGTTTTCATCAAGCTTTATTATATGTGAAGAATCCATTCCAAGCTCTACCCATTTATTTAAAGCATCAGCATCATTTGTATAAACTGTTACATAAAGCTTATCTTTAGGAATAGCAAACCATTCATCACTTGTTAATAATTCATAAGCAAAAGTAATAGCTTCATTTTTAAAGTAATCACCAATAGAAAAATTACCCATCATTTCAAAAAATGTATGATGACGCTTTGTTACCCCTACATTTTCAATATCATTAGTACGAATACACTTTTGAATATTAACAATTCTTCTACTTTCTGGTATAACTGTTCCATCAAAATATTTTTTTAAAGGAGTAACACCAGCATTAATCCATAATAAAGAGTTATCATCTCTCGGTATTAAGGGAGCACTCTCTACATATTTATGTCCATGTTCTTCAAAATATTTTATCCATAATGTTCTAATCTCATTACTAGTCATCTTTCTCATTTTCATCTACTCCTTCTATTATTTGTTTAATATTATCTAAATCTTTTAAATATTGTTGCATACCACTATTGTTTAAAAGATAATAATCAGCATAAGCAATAGGACCACCTTTAGCAGAGTTTTCTATTTCTGTAACATCTCTTGTTATAATCTCTTCTTGGTTAAATGCTCTTTCCTCTCGCTTAGATATTCTATCATACCTTATTTTTTTGTCACAAACAATAGCAATTACTACTAAATCTTTAAATTCTTCTTTTAATATCTTATATTCATCCCAAGAATATAATCCATCTAAAATAACATTTCCTTCACTATATAGTTTTTTTATTTTTGGTAACAGAATTTTCGCCACTACTCCCATACCATATTCTTTTCTAATTCTTTCTCTAAATTCTTTTTGACTTTCAGGAGTTATTTCTATTCCTTCCTCTCTCATTTTATCATAGATAACTCCTCCAAAATAAACTAAGTTATATCCATTGTTATTAAAATAGGAAGAAGCAATACTCTTCCCACTACCAGCCATTCCAACTATTGCAACTATTTTATTCATCTTTATCCTCCACTACTTTTAAAGCTTCTAACTTTAAACCTTCTATATCTTTATTTTCTATTATATAATTAAAGTCTTTATAATTATCTAAATCTATTTCTGTTTGATGATGTTTTTCTTTATTAGTTAACATATTATCTTTTTTATTAGTTAATAGTATTGTTTTAATACTAGGATAGTTTTCTTGCAATACTTCTATTTCATGAACTAATCTACCATCAGTAATGATTCCTACATCATAATAATTATCAAGAACAGCTATAGTAGTAATTAAATAATCAAGAAGAAAATCTTTTTTATTTAATTTCAACTGTAAGATGTCATACCCTAAAGTTTGTAATAATTCTCTTGGCTTTTCATCTTTTCTTTTATCATAACCAAAGTAGTCTTCTGCCCATCTATATAAAGGAGCAGTTAACTTTAAAATACAAACTTTTTTATTATTTTTTTCTTCTTCTTGTTTAATAAGGTTAGCAAAAGTATCTTTTCCAGCCCTTGCTTTACCACAGATTAAATAAAGCTTCATCTTACCACCTCTATTTAATTAATTCTTCTTTTTTATTTAGAGAATGAAATTTCTCTCCCACTCCTGTTTTTTCATCAATAAACTCTAAAATTATCTTTAAGCTAGCAATAACGGGAGTAGCCACTATCATTCCTATCATACCAAAGAAATAGTTAAAAATCAATAGTCCGAGCATGATAGTAACAGGGTGTAATTTCATAGTTTTTCCCATAATTAAAGGCTGATAAAAGTTGTTTTCTAGTGTTTGACAAACCATAATAGAAACAATTGTTAAAATACCAACTTTAGGGTTCATTGAGAAACCAACAAATAAAGCTGGTATTGCTCCAATCCAAGGTCCAATATAAGGAATTACATCAGTAACAGCACAAAACAAAGCAAATAATAATGGTGCTTTTAATCCAGCAAGAGAAAGTCCAATCGCTTGTGTTAAAAAGACAAATAACATAACTATTAATACTCCTTGAACATAATTTCTTAACTTACCATTAATTCTTCGCATCAAATCTTTAGCATTATCATGATATATATCAGGTATTAGTGATAATAGATGTTTTTCACTTTTTTTAAAGTCAAATAAGATATAAAATCCTATCATAAATCCTAATAAGATATTAGCTCCACCACTTATTATTTTACTAATTGTTTTAAAAAGGAGAGTTGGTAATGTTTCTGACATATTCTTACCAATTACTTCTATTTTGCTAATAATATCAGCTTCATAACTAGCAAGTAAAGAGTTATCAAAGGAAGCAAAGAAATTATCAACGCTAGCTTTGGCCTTATCAATAAGGGATGGTAAAGAATTAACAAGATCAGTAATACCACTAGCAAAAGATGGAATAACAAAGTAACATAGTAGTAATAAGAAGATTATCATAAATAGATATGTTATTATACAAGCAATAACTCTATTCATTTTCTTTTCCATTTTAGTTACTAATGGATCTAAAAGCCAAGCTATTAATAAACCAATAAAGACAGGAGAAATAACTTTTATAATATTAAATATAAAATCTAATATTTTCCATTCTTTAACAACATAAGTAATTAATAAAATAACTAAAACAAAAACTAATATATGAATTAATTGTAATACTTTATTAGAGGTCTTAATAAATTTATTTAATTCTTTCTTATCTACTTTTTCACGAAACATCTTAACACCTTCATTTCTATTTCTTAGTATACCACTTATCTTTACATTTAAAAAGAATTTTAATAAAATATAGGTGGTGATTTAAATGCAAGTAATTAAAGAAAATGTAACTTATCAAGAAGAAATAAAACATTCTAAGTTTATTACTTTATTATATAGGGTTAATGATATGGGGGAAGTTAATTACTATTTAAAAAAGGTACGGGACGATTATAAAGGAGCAACTCACTACTGTTATGCTTTTAATCTTTTAAATACTAGTGGTTATAGTGATGATAAAGAACCAAAGAATACGGCAGGAAAACCCATGCTTTTTATATTAACTTCTAATAATATAGTTAATATTTTAGTTATTTCCGTTCGCTACTTTGGTGGTATTAAACTAGGTACAGGTGGTCTTTTAAAAGCCTATACTAATGGTCTATTGGAAGCTATTAAAAAATCTATTCTTTTAAATGTTGTAAGTGGTTATGTAATAACTTGTGAATTTAGTTATGATAATGAAAAAAAATACTCTTACCTATTTAAAGATAAGAATATTTTAGCTAAAGTCTATCAAGATAAATGTATCTATACTTTAGAAGTAGATGAAACATTTCTTAATAGTTTAACAAATCTTTCTAGTCTTAATATTACTAATAAAGTTAAGACATTAATTGAAGATAAATAATTATTTTATAAACCAAGAAGCAATGGTGTCATAGTCTTTATACCCTACTTCTTTTTTTATTAGTTTTCCATCACGATAAACTTCTAATGTAGGAATACTCATAATACCATGTTCTTTAGTAATATTTTCAAATTCATCTACATCTATCTTAATAATTTTAATCCCTGTAAAATGTTCTTCTAACTCTTCTAATACTTCTCCTACCATTTTACATGGTCCACACCAAGTAGCATAAAAATCTACTAAAACATCACCTTTAGCTATTAAATCTTCAAACTTACTTTCATCTTCTAAATAAATCATTTTATCATCACCCTTCATATTTACTAATTACAGTATCTAAATCTTTAATATCAATTATTTTTTTATTAGTTTCTAATTCTTTAACTTCATCAACTGTAACTATTTTATTCTTTAATAGTATATCAATTACTTTTAAATTTAAACTATTTTCACTATTATTCTTATCAAGTGCCATAATTTCTTCTAAAGTAGTATTAACATTACCAAAACTATCTTTTAAAATAGGTGTATCTTCCATTACAAATTTTCTAACTTTAGATTCCATAAAAGTACTATTACTACTTAGTGGTATCATTAAAACATTTAATGCTATAAATACTAATACATAACCTTCAATTATTCCTAAGATAAATCCTAAAATTCTATTTGGTAATATTAAAATTACAGTAGCATCAACTACTTTACTAAGTATTCCTGATAAATTAATAATTATTCTTAGAATAAAATGGAAGATAATTAACAGTATAAGAAATGCTATTAGCTGATAAAAGATAATACTTAAGGAACTAAGAGGACCAAATATAGAGTTTACTTTAAAAGGTGGAAATAAATTAATCAAAAAACTTGCTAATAAACCTTTTAATAAGAAAGCAAGAACTATTGAAACTATATTTCCAAGTACTATTACTCCTTCTTTAATAACTCCTCTTTTAAGACCTACAATACCAAAACTTATAATAATAAGAATGATAATTACACTAAAATTATTAATATTTTCCATAATTCAAATCCTTTCTATATTTATTATAACTATATTTTTTAAAATATGCTATACTAAATTAAATGAGGTGAGGAATATGAATGAAGTCATAAAAGTAAGTGACAAGACAAAAGCTAAAATGATTGAATATTATAAGGATAAGATGAAAGATAAAGTTATCCCTTATGTTGTTTTTCAAGCAGTTGATATGGATACTACTATTACTATGTATGAATCTGGAAAAGTTATGTTTCAAGGAAAGAGTGCTGATGTTGATGCTGCTATGTGGAAAGAAATGGATGGTATAGAAACAACTTCTAAGGAAAGTGTTAATGATAGTAAGTATCATAACTGTTCATCTGTGGGTAGTGATGAAGTTGGAACTGGTGATTATTTTGGTCCAATTGTTGTAACTGCTACTTATGTACCGAAAGAAGATGTTAAGTTTTTAGAAGATTTAGGTATTAGGGATAGTAAAAAGTTAACTGATGAATTTATCTTAGCTAATGCTCCTATTCTTGCTAAAAGATTAAAGTATCGTAGTATTATTTTAAATAATATTGATTATAATAAGAATTATACAAAAGACTTTAATATGAATAAGATTAAAGCTATAATGCATAATAAAGTTTTATATCAATTAATGCATGAAGTTAATCCTAAAGTTGATTATATTATTGTTGATGAGTTTGCAAGGGAAAAAAGATATTATGAATATATTAGTGATGCTAAAGATATTCAAAAAGGAATTACTTTTATGACTAAAGCCGAAGATAAGAACTTAGCTGTGGCAGCATCTTCTATTATTAGTAGATATATATTTTTAAAAGAGTTTGATAAGTTAGCTGATAGTGTTCATCTTCCTTTACCTAAGGGAGCAGGAAAAGAAGTTGATAAGATAGGTGAAGAAGTAGTAGAAAAGTATGGCGAAGATAAATTAAAAGAAATTGCTAAATACAATTTCAAAAATACAGAAAGAATATTAAAGACGATTATTTTCTAATCGCCTTTATTTTTATTATCTAGTACGTACTAGTCTTTTATTTATATTCATATTATCTTTATAAGTTTCATCGTTAGTAAGTTCTACTGTTTCCATTTGCATTGGACACAAATAGTTTAATGATTGCATTATTTTTGGACAACTATTACCCATTTTTACTACACCACCACTAATTAATAAATCAGTTCCACTGTTAAGGGTTCTAACTCCACGAACATCTTTAGGAAATAATTCTTTCTTCGGACTAATTAATCCCCTTCTAGTATTAAAAAGTCCAAATGGTACACAGCCATCATGATCATGTCCACCAATTAATAAGTCATATTCTTTCATTAGTTCAACATTTCTTTCATCTTTAGCAAATTCTGGTGAGTGAATCAAACCAACTGTTGGAACATCTTTAGGAAGATTTTTATATAAGTTTTCATGCTTAATCATATCTTCATAAAAAGCTTCTAAATCTTCAATATGAGTCTTTTCAATGTTATTATAATAATATTTAAGTGTTTGAAGATAACCCATAAAAAACATTTTTTCATCTTGATATGTTTCATCTAATAAAATATGTACATTTTTCATATCATTTAGTTCTTGCCAAAAATCACCATTAGCAACAACTGCATTACCACTTTTACTTTCAAGTACAAAATCATGACTTCCAAGTATAACTATAGTTGGAGCTACTGAAGCTGATCTTTTAATAGTATTAGATAATAGTTCCCTACTATTACTATTATATAAATCTAGAGGACTA
Organism: bacterium; assembly: GCA_014846175.1. Taxonomy (GTDB): domain Bacteria; phylum Bacillota_I; class Bacilli_A; order RF39; family UBA660; genus Onthousia. The sequence goes on from RKAV01000066.1 coordinate 22,928, forward strand.
TCAATTAAGTCACCCAAGAAAATATTATAATCTGCTTCTTCTTGTTCTATTTGACTAACTATTGGTTCTAATTTTTTCTCACTAACTAAAGGACTTATATGTAAATCACCTAAAGTTGTTAATTTTATATTTTTCTTTACTTTAGGATTATATATTTTTAAATCTTTAATTTCAATTACTTTCTCTGTTTTAAGCATTTTAATACCACCATTATTTTTTCTTATAATAGGCACCAGTAAACTGTCTTCCGGCTTTTGTCTTATCTTTATATGAAGCACTATTAGAATAGTAATTATTATTAGTTATAGTATCATCATTATTTACAATAAATGATTCAAATTTTTCCGGATCTAGTTGATAAAGTAATGCCTTTCTTAAATCAATTTTAAATTCTCCAGTATCAGTTTCTTTAATTGCCCCAGTTTCTTGCCAGAATGATTCTTTAGCCCACCTTGGCATAGAATCATAAGTCCAATCTTTACCAGCATGACTACCAATATAGATATAAATATCATCTAATTTACTATCGTATTTGCTTTGAAGAGCTTCAATAGTCATTTTTGGTAGATAGTTATCTATCATTTCGGCACCACAATGAGCTGTTGCTGTTACACCATTTTTTAAATCACTTGCTATTAAAACTGGACAGTCAGCAACAGGATAACCTGCTACTACTCCAGGAGTTTTATCGGTTAAAATTAGAATATCTGATTTTATATCTAAATCCCAACCATCTTGATAAGCATCAACCATTTCTTGTGTCAAAACAGTATCAGAACCATCTTTTGTTTGTGTTGGCATATAAAATTTATATGGATCAAAGCCATTTTCATAATCAAGACTTGCTAATATTCTATGTTCCAAGAATAATGCTCTTCTTTCTTCAGCACTTAATTTTTCATCATAAAACTTCTTAGCCGTATTCATACAACCATATCTAGCATCTACATCAAAGATACGTAAGTTTCCTTTTGATTTGTTACCTATTTTATAGATATTATAATCTCTAACATTTAAATTTTTCATTTTTAATCCCCCTTAAATAATGTAGCTAGATTATACCACTTTATAGTGAAAATGTCAAATGAATTTCTAACTAATCTCTTACTTTAATATGAACCTCTCTTAATTGTTCTTCTGTTACAGTACTTGGAGCATTCATTAAGATATCACTACCTGAGGCACTCATTGGAAAAGCGATAGTTTCCCTAATTGAGTCTTCATCTAAAAGCATCATTAATATACGGTCAAGTCCAGGAGCCATACCAGCATGGGGTGGAGCACCATATTGAAAAGCTTCATATAAAGCTTTAAATCTTCTTTCTATTTCTTCTTCCTCATAACCTGCAATAGCAAATACTTTTTTCATAATTCCTAAGTCATGATTTCTAACCGCACCACTAGATAACTCAACGCCATTACAAACAAAATCAAATTGATAAGCTAATATATCTTCTATCTTTTGATCAAATGCTTCCATTCCCCCTTTAGGCATACTAAATGGGTTGTGCATGAAGGTATAACATTCATTTTCTTCATCCCACTCAAACATAGGAAAGTCATGAATAATAGCAAAAACATATTTATTAGGATTCATAAGATTTAACTTTCTACCAAGTTCCATTCTAATAGAACCTGCTAATTCTAGTGATTTTTTTCTATCTGCTATAAAGAATAAAACATCATCTTTTTTAAGTTCTGCTTTATCTATTAAAGCTTCTCGTTCATCTTCTGTTAAAAACTTATCAATCGGACCTGCAAAAGATAAATCTTCATTTACTTTTAAATAACCAATACCAGGCATTCCAATACTTTTAGCATAATCAACTACTTCATTAAACCAAGAATTACTCTTACTAGCTAAATTCTCAACTTTTATTCCTTTAACTGGTACACCTCTAAAAGGACGAAACTCAGTTTCTTCAAACTCTTCTGTTAAATCAATTATTACTAAAGGATTTCTTAAATCTGGTTTATCAGAACCATACTTTTCCATAGCTTCTTTATAAGTCAATCTAATAAATGGTGGTTCTGATATTTCTTTATCTTTAGAAAACTTCTTAAATGTTTCATAGAAGATTTTCTCTCCCATTTGTAAGACATCTTCTTCTGTTGCAAAAGCCATTTCAAAGTCTAATTGATAAAATTCACCATAAACACGGTCACTTCTAGCATCTTCATCGCGAAAGCAAGGAGCTATTTGGTAATACTTATCAAACCCAGCACACATTAGTAATTGTTTAAACTGTTGTGGAGCTTGAGGTAAGGCATAAAACTTTCCTTTATATTTTCTACTAGGTACTAGAAAGTCTCTTGCTCCTTCAGGTGAAGATGAAGTTAAAATAGGTGTTTGTAATTCAACAAAGTCATATTCTTCCATTAAATTTCTTAAAAAGTGGATTACTTTATTACGGAAAAGAATTGATGATTTAACCTTTGGATTTCTCAAATCTAAATAACGATACTTAAGTCTCACATCTTCTGCTACTTCTTTACTAGTCATCACTTCAAAAGGTAAAACATTCTTACTCTTACCAAGTATTTCTATTGAACTAACTAACAACTCAATAGTGCCTGTTTCAATTCTATCATTGTAATCATCTTCATCTCTTTTACGGATTTTTCCTTTAACGGTAACAGCTGATTCTCTTGTTAGATCATCAAACATCTTATCATCATTACTAACTAATTGTAGAGTTCCATAAAAATCTCTTAAATCAACAAAGATTACTCCACCATGATCTCTTATATTTTCAATGAACCCTGCTACTACTACTTCTTTATCTATATCTTTTTCTCTTAAACTACCAGCATAACAATCACGATATTTATTTTTAATCATTTTTCTTCATCCTTTCTAATTCTTCTTTAATTAATTCTCTTGTTATATTAGGATTAGCTTGGCGTTTAGTCGCTACCATTACTTTACCCATAAAGAAATTAATTACTGACATATTATCTTCTTTAATATATTGTTCAACTTGTAAATTATACTTAGTAAATTCATCTTTTATATATTTAACTAATTCTTCTTTATTATTTATTTGTGATAAATTCTCTTTCTCAATTAATTTAACTGGTTCTATTTTTTCATCTATTGCTTGATAAAGTATTTTCTTAGCATGATCTAATGATAATTTATCAGTACTTACTAAATTTATTAAATCACTTAACATTTCTGGTGTTATATAAAACTCATCTAAAGTTATTTCTAATTTATTTAAGGTTGATAAAACACTAGTTGTTACAAAGTTAACTGCTAATGAAATATCTTTTACATTTTTAACTACTTCTTCAAAGTAATCAGCTACCTTACGGTCTTTAGCAATAACATTAGCATCATAGTAAGTTAATCCTAAATCTTTTTGATAAGAGATTATTCTATCTAGTTTTAAAACAGGAAGTGATTCTTTTAATTCTTGTTTCTTAGCATCAGTTATTTTAACAGGTGGTAAATTAGCATCAACAAAGTATTTATAATCAACAGCATCTACTTTTTCTCGCATAGAATGTGTTTTTCCAAACTCATCTATTCGTCTTGTTTCTTGAATTATTTTCTCACCACGAGCTAAAGCTTCGCTTTGTCTTTTTATTTCATATTCAATCGCTTGTTTAACACTACTAAAGGAGTTAATATTTTTCATTTCTACTTTAGTACCTAATTTGTCACTACCTTTTTCTTTTAAGGAAATGTTTACATCACAACGCATTTGCCCTTTATCTGTCTTAGCTTCACTAACACCTAGATATAAGAAGATATCTCTTAAGTCTTCTAGAAAGGTTACTGCTTCTAAACTACTAGTAAGACAAGGTTCTGTTACTATTTCAATTAAAGGAACACCACTACGGTTATAATCTATTAAGGAATAGTTTTTATCATGTTCTAAACTAGCGGTATCTTCTTCTAGATGTAACTGATGAATTAATACTCTTTTAATATTTCCCTCTACCATAATATCAAGATAACCATTTCTTCCCATTGGTTTAGTAACTTGTGTTAATTGATACCCCTTAGGAAGGTCAGGATAAAAATAGTTTTTGCGGTCAAACATTATAACATCTGGATTTTCACAGTGAAGAGCCATAGCAGTTCGTAGGGCATTATAACAAGCTTTTTCATTAACAACTGGTAAGATTCCTGGAAGACCTAAATCAACGGGTGAAACATGAATATTCGGAATCTTAGTATAGGTATTTTCACTACTAGAAAAGTTTTTAGAGTTTGTTTTTAACTCACAATGTACTTCTAGTCCAATAACAACGTCATACATTATTCTTCACCTCCTATTTGACCTTTAAGTCCTGTTAATTTTTCTATTTCATTAGCAATATTTAGTATTTTTTTATCTTCTTTTATACCACTAGTAATATTTATACCAATCGGACAATCACTAACAAAACCAGAAGGTATAGTAATTGATGGAAAACCACCAAAGTTTCCTAAAGCCATGTGATTTTCTAATAATAAATATTTATCACTTAACTTATCAGTAGCATCATCAAACTTGGGAGCTGCTCCTCCACTACAAGGTAAGATAAGACCATCATATTCTTTAAAAAGGGTTGTTAATTTATCTACTAATAATCTTCTAACACGACAAGCATTTAGATAAAGTTTCTCTTGATTTTCTTTTTGTAATATATAACTACCAAGAACAAAACGTCTTTTAATAAGTTCTGAGAAACCTTCTGTTCTAGTAGCAATTATTAAGGAATTAACATCATCTTTATTAACTCTATTTCCAAAAGCTATACCTGTTAGATTTGAATTATTACTAGTCGCTTCGGCACAAGAGATGGTCATATAAGTAGGATATATTGCTTCTAATAAAGCTTTATCTATTGATACTTCAATAACTTCTACTCCCCTTGTTTTCAGTCTTTCTAATAAGGAATAAAAATTATCTAATACTTCCATTAGTTCTTTATCATCTATATTATATAAACTTCTATCTACTATTTCTTTAATATAGAATAGTCTTTTACCTGCTAATGGTTCATCAATGTCCTCTAGTAAATCACTATCATCTTGATAAGTGGTCATATCATGGATATCATAACCTTTAATAGTATTAGTAACTAAAGCTACATCTTTAACACTTCTTGCAAAACAACCAACATGGTCAAGACTTGATGCAAAAGCAAATAAGCCATAACGTGATACTAAGCCATAAGTTGGTTTATAACCAACAACTCCACCGAAAGCAGCTGGTTTTCTAATTGAGTCTCCTGTATCACTTCCAAGAGCAAAAGGTACTATTCCTAAAGAAACAGCAGCAGCACTTCCAGCACTAGAACCACCAATTTCTCTTGTTACGTCATAAGGATTTCTAACTATTCCCGTATGTCCTGTCGTACCTGTTCCTCCCATAGCAAGTTCATCAAGGACTGTTTTACCAACTAAGACTGCTCCAGCATTTTTTAGTTTTTTATAAACAGTAGCATCATAGACTGGTACATAATTCTTTAAAATGTTACTAGATGCTGTTGTTAAAATATTACTAGTAGAAATATTATCTTTCAAAGCATAAGGTATTCCTGCTAAGGGAGTAGTTCTTTTTTTTATTTTAAATTTATCACAGATAGTTACAAAAGAATTGTAAGTTGTTTGATACTTATTAGCAAGTCCAACTGCTTCATTAAATAGTTCCTCACTAGTAACACTCTCATTATCAAGTTCATATCTTAAATCACTAATTAAACTTTTTCTATAATTCATCACTATCCACCACCCTTGGTACTTTTACTTGATCTCTTACTTGATGTTCTGTATTAGCTAACACTTCACTAACAGAAAGCATTTCCATTTCATTTACTTCGTCACATCTAAGTTTTGCTTCATAAGAAACATAAGGATAAAACAATGGTTCTGTCTTTTTTATATCTTTAATATTTTCAATTAATTCCATTTGTTTAAGAATAATTTCAAACTCATCTTGTAATGTGTCATATTCTTTATCTTCCATATCAAACATTAGCTTTCTAGCATAATCTTTTAACATTTCTTTAGTTATCACATTTATCAGTCCTTTCTTTTATTGAAAACGAAAAAGACCCTAAATCCCAGTAAAGGGACGAGTCTTTTACCCGCGGTACCACCCAATTTATTATCGGTTAGATAATCGCTTATCTTGTTAACGGGAACTACCCGGCTTAGTCTACTTTGTTCTTTAAGCACTCCGAAGTGTTATTCGTAAATACCTTAACTTAACTGTTTTCACCAACCACAGTTTCTCTTATAAGTAAAGTATTTCTACTTCTCTTCATCAACGTTTTCTAATAAATTTTACAATGGTATTTTACCCATTGTCAATTATTTTTAGTAATTTTTTTACATTTTCAAATAAAGCAGTCTCATTAGAGCAACAACAATATATTAGACAAAATGCCCAAAATGTGATATAATATGGCAAATTGAGGGGTTGGTGTTATATGGAATATTTTAAGCTTAATGACACTTTTAATGACTTTTTAAATGAAAGTCAAAACGAGTTTTATGTTTCTAATTTAGATTTAGCCGTTAGTTTTTTAAAAAAGGGAAGAAAAAAAATTAATTTATTCAAACTTATTGGTTCTAATGAGTTGAATTTAAAATTAGAAGAAAAAGTTAGTGGAATTGAAACGCTCGATTTAGTAACTAAGTTTCTTTCTAATTTGGGAGAAGATTATTTAGAATATTTCAAGGAAAGTTTCAACAATGGATATTTCGATTTTCATAACTCATTTGATGAAGATGAGCAAAATATTAAAAACCAATGTAATAATAAGAATTATAGTGTAAAATTCACTGGTACTATAAATGATTCTACTTGTGTTATACATGAATTCTTTCATTCTTTAAACAGTTCCAACTCTAAGGTGGCACCAGTATTTTCTGAAGTTATATCAATTTACATGGAAAATAAATTTTTAGATTTTTTAATAGAAAATGGCTACTCAAGAACAGATGTAGCTAAATCAAGAATACTTAGATACATTGATTTTTGGAATTGTCATAATGAATTAAACATTGAAAGTGATTTTTTAAATTTAAAAAATCACTTAGGTTACTTAGATGAAAATAGTTATAGTTTTATTAATGAACATAGCAAAGAGTTAAATTTTTACAATATGAAAAAAGAAGATTTTTTAATGTACTTAAATTATCTAAATAAGTTAATGGATAATAAAAAATTCAATCCAGATTATTCATTTAGATATTTTATAGGTACTGCTTATAGCAGTTACTTACTGATGCAAGATGATTCTTTAGATAAAGTGCTAGCATTAAATGAATATATGATGCAACCTATGGAATACACAGATGTAGAGACTGCTTTTAGAATACTAAGAATAAAACAAAAAGATGATACTTGTTTTATTAAAGCTACTAACGAGTATTATCAAAAAGAAGCGTTGATCTATAAAAATAATAATTCTAAGCAACTAAATCAAGAAAATGCGCTTCATATTTAAAGTTTTACAGCACCTAATACTATTTCTTTATTCTCTTTTACAACTCTTAATAATATAATTTCATCATCTAATCTCGGTTCATAAAATATATAATAGTTAGATAATTCTTGCAACTCATTTATATAATCCAAGTGATTATTTAGCAATTTAATGTTCTTATTATAGATAACTGTAAATATCTGATATCTTTCATTATTAAAGATAAAGTTTGGATATTTCTTTAAAAAATCACTGGATAAGTATGATTCTGCTAGTTGATAAGTTATTTCTTTAGAATTATTAATGGTTAGTATTTTCTCTTTTGAATTAATTTCTTCATAAGAAATATCATCTATATTAATCTTCTTAGTTAAGTTTTCTATTGCAAAAGTTATATTGTTATTAGTAACATAAACTGTATCTTTTACTATATCTTCTTTATTTATAAAACTAAACATTACTATTAATAAAAGAAGAATTGTACCCCACCATTTTTCTTTTTTCATTTAATCACCAAGACTAATTTAGCATATTGCATATAAAAATTATGTCAAAAAAAGAACAAATCATTATGATTCATTCTTTCTTGTAAATTTATCAAATCTATCAATATCTATATCTTTAAAATCAGTATCTGCAAGTTGCTCAAATAATTTCTTTTGTTCTCTTGATAGTTTCTTTGGAGTTTGAACACTATAGATTATATACATATCTCCAGTTCTTCTTCTATCATCTTTGATACCTTTTCCTCTTACTCTTTGTTTAGTACCACTATCAGTACCAGCTGGTACTGATACAGTTATATTACCATAGATAGTGGGTATTTCTTTTTTACAACCTAGCGTTGCTTCTATAATAGTAATTGGTACTTCTAAGTAGATATCATTACCATCTCTTTTAAAATAGTCATGTTCTTTGATAGTAAACTCTAAATATAAGTCACCTGACTCTCCACCATTAGGAGAAGCATGTCCTTTACCTGCTAATCTTAATCTTTCACCATTATCAATTCCAGCAGGAACGTGCACAGTAATAGTTTTTCTTACCTTGACAGTACCTGTTCCACGACAGTCTGAACAAGTTTTTGCAAAAGTCTTACCTTTTCCTTTACAATCAGGACAAGTTGATTTAGTAACAAATGAACCTAAAATTGTTCTTTGTTCTACCGTAACTGTTCCACTGCCATGACATCTTGAACAAGTTTTCTCATCAAAACCACCTTTACCATGGCAATTATCACACTCATCAATTACATCTACATCTATATCTTTTTCACAACCGAATACTGCTTCTTCAAAAGTAAGATTCATTCTAAGTAGCATATCACTACCACGTTGTTTTCTACTACTTGTTCTGCTACTTCCACTAGAGAATCCACCAAAACCTCCACCAAATAAGTCTTCAAAAATATCTCCTAGGTCACTGGCGTCAAAACCAAATCCACCTGATGAGAAACCACCATAAGGATTTCCACCAGCTGCTCCACCTTGGAATGCTGCATGACCAAATTGATCATATTGTTTTCTTTTAGATTCATCTGATAGTACTGAATATGCTTCTTGTACTTCTTTAAATTTTTCTTCAGCATTTTCTTCTTTACTAATATCAGGATGATATTTCTTCGCAAGGCGTCTAAAAGCACTTTTAATCTCATCTTGACTAGCACTTTTACTAACACCTAATACTTCATAATAATCCCTTTTAGTTGCCATACTTGTACCTCCTATTTTGTTAATTTTTCAAGTTCATCTACTAAACTATCAAAATATTTAATAGCATCTAGATAAACATCTTCTTTTTCTAAATCTACACCTAATATTTTAAAAGTATCAAGAGGAGTAACATTTGAACCAGTTTTAATATATTTTAAATATTTATCAAGTGTTTCTTTATTACCATTTAATATATCACTTGCTAAGTGAGATGCTACTGATATACAAATAGCATAACTATATAGATAAAATTTTGAATAGTAATGACTTCTATAAATCCATTTATATGGACTATACTTTGTTAATTTAACTTTATCACCATAATAGTATTTTAGGGAATCTTTAGTTATCTTGCACATAAATTCTTTTGTTAAACAGTTACCATTATGTACATTTTCATGCATTAAACGTTCCATATCGCCTTCGCGAACTGATCCAAATAAGTTTGATTCAATAACTCCTATAATACTGTCAAGTCCCATTATTTTTTCTTCCTTAGTTTTAGCATTCTTAATCATATAATTTGCAAGTAAACACTCATTTATTAAAGAGGTAACTTCAGCATTAATAATCGCATTTTCACGATATGGTAGGAAATTATTTTCAATTAAATACTGATCATTAATATTATGTCCTGCTTCATGAGCAATAGTAGAAATTGATTCAAAATCATAATTATAGCTCATAAGAATTCTTGAGTTAGCCTTATGTCCACTTATAGAATAACCACCACTACATTTACCTTTATATTGACAATAATCAATATACCTGTTCTTAATTATCTTATCATACTTAGTTAAATAATCTTCTCCTAACGGTTTTAAAGCTTCTCTTATCATTTTTTGGGCTTCTTCAATTGAATATTCTTTATTATAAGTAGTTAATTTAGTTAGTAAATCATAAGTATATAATTCATCTAAACCAAGTATTTTCTTTCTAACATTATAATATCTTTGTAAAGAATCAACGTGTTTTCTAACTGTACTTGATAAAACATCATAGATTTTAATATTTAATTCATTAGAAAATAGTTTAGCATCTAATGAATTATCAAAATGATAAATTGTAGCTAATGCATCCTCTAATTTTACATAATTATTTAAAAGGCTAGCTGAAGTTGTAGCATAAGAACTTGCTTTTTTTAATAATTTTGTATCAGCTTCTTTTCTAATTTTTCTATTTCTTGATGTCTTAAGAAAACGGGAATTAGTAGTTGTAAGTTCTACTTTTTTACCATCTTCTATCTCTATTTTCCCATAATCATGTTCACTATTAAGTAAATTAGAAGAAATAGTTCTAAAATCATTTGTAGCTGAAACTATTAAAGTAGCTATTTTTTCCTCTTCTTCTTTTAGAACATGTTCTTTATAACGATACATATTGTCTAAGTATGGTTTATATATTAATAATTTATCATTATTAGAAAATAATTTTTCATACTTATCTTTAGATAACTTTAATAATTCTGGATTAAAAAATGCAGTTAAATTACTTAACTTAGTCATTAATAAATTTGCTTTATTAAGCATATCTAAAGGTATTGGTTGACCTAATACCTCATCATTTCTAACAACTGCATAAATATAATTTTTTTCAACTTCTGCTTCAAGCTCTGTTTCTTTATCTAAATATTCATAAAGTTTAAAAGGATCAGTAGTACATCCTACATAATTTTTTAATATATCTAACTCTTTATTTAGTTTAGCATAAGTTTCAAAAAACTCATCATCACTTTTATAGTATTCCGTTAAATCCCACTTATATTTTTCCTCTACTTCATTTCTATTTTTATATTGTTTCATATTTCCTCTTTCTATTATTAGGCTAAAAGTTCTAGTCACCTAGAACTTTTAGATTATTATTTTTCTTCATATTCAGCATCTTGAACATCATCTTTTTTAGAATCATCATTTGATGCTTCATTATTACTATTTTCTTGTTGTTCCTTAGCAGCTTGTTCATATACTTTAGCTGATAAGTTCATAGCTTTTTCTTGAAGATTTTCTTTAATAGTTTTAACTTTATCCATATCATTCTTATCAAGAGCTTCTTTTAGTTCTTTAACAAGACTTTCTACTTCTTCTTTTTCTTTAGCATCAACTTTATCACCTAAGTCTTTTAAAGCTTTTTCAGATTGGAAAATCATTTGTTCAGCATCATTTCTTAAATCAGCTTCCTCTTTTTTCTTCTTATCTGCTTCTTTATTAGCTTCTGCTTCTTTCATCATTCTATCGATTTCATCATCAGATAATGTTGTATTAGAGGTAATAGTAATTTTTTGTTCTTTATTAGTTCCTAAATCTTTAGCAGTTACATTAACAATACCATTGGCATCAATATCAAATGTTACTTGGATTTGTGGAACTCCTCTAGGTGCTGGTGGAATATCAGCTAATTGGAATCTTCCTAGTGTTTTGTTATCACTAGCCATTGATCTTTCACCTTGTAGTACATGTACATCTACAGCTGGTTGATTATCGGCAGCAGTTGAGAATACTTCTGATTTAGAAGTTGGAATAGTTGTATTTCTTGGAATTAATACAGTCATAACACCACCTAATGTTTCAATACCAAGTGATAATGGTGTTACATCAAGTAAAACGATATCATTAACATCACCTGTTAATACACCACCTTGAATAGACGCACCCATTGCTACTACTTCATCTGGGTTAACTTCACGAGATGGTTCCATAGCAAGTTCTTTCTTAACTGTTTCATATACTAGAGGTACACGAGTAGATCCACCAACAAAGATTACTTTATCTAAGTCTTTAGCTTTAATATCAGCATCTTTTAAAGCTTTTCTTACTGGTTCAAGGGTTGACATAACAAGGTCATGAATTAATTCTTCAAACTTAGCTCTTGTTAAAGTCATTTCTAAGTGAAGTGGTCCATCAGAACTTTGAGAAATAAATGGTGCTGATACTTGAGTAGTTGTCATTGAAGATAAATCCTTCTTAGCTTTTTCACTTAACTCCTTAAGTCTTTGCATAGCCATTTTATCTTTAGATAAATCTACACCATTTTCTTTCTTAAATGTTTCAACTAAGTAGTCCATAATTTTGTTATCAAAATCATCTCCACCTAAGTGGTTATTACCAGCTGTTGATTTAACTTCAAATACACCGTCTCCTAATTCAAGAATTGATACATCGAATGTTCCACCACCTAAGTCATATACTAAGATAGTTTGATTCTTTTCTTGTTTATCAAGTCCATAAGCAAGTGCAGCTGCTGTTGGTTCATTGATAATTCTTTCAACGTTAAGTCCTGCTATCTTACCGGCATTCTTAGTAGCTTGTCTTTGAGCATCATTAAAGTATGCTGGAACAGTAATAACTGCTTTATCTACTTTTTCACCTAAATAACTTTCAGCATAATCTTTCATATAAGATAAAATCATTGCTGATACTTCTTCTGGTGTATATTTCTTTCCTTCAATTTCTACTTTCTCACTAGTACCCATTAATCTCTTGATTGATGATACAGTGTTAGGATTAGTAATAGCTTGACGCTTAGCAGCATCACCTACTATTCTTTCTCCATTTTTAAATGCTACTACAGAAGGAGTTGTTCTATTACCTTCTGGATTAGGGATTACCTTTGGTTCCCCTGCTTCTAATACTGCAACACAACTATTTGTTGTACCTAAGTCTATACCTATTATTTTACTCATAATTATCTATCTCCTTTTCTTAATCTTCTATCTTATTTACTTTAACACTAGCAGCTCTAATAACTCTATCTTTTAATTTATATCCTTTTAGTAATACTTCAAGGACAACATCATCTTCAAAGTTAGGGTCATTATCAGTCATTAGTGCTTGCATAGTATTGGCATCAAATTCTTTACCCTCACAGTCAATTTCTTCAACACCAAATTTCTTTAACACTTCACAAAGTGAAGCATACATCATCTTGAAACCAGCTAAGAATTTTGATAATTCATCTGTTAAAACGTTATCATCTAACTTAATAGCTCGTTCAAAATTATCTAAAACTGGTAATATTTCTAATATTAAATCTTGATTAGCATATTTTAATTTATTATCAGTTTCTTCTTCTTTTCTTTTACGATAGTTAATCATCTCTGCTTTACTATATTGTAACTTTTCAAGAAGAGTTTGTTTTTCATTTAATATCTCTGTCAATTGATTTTTTAAATTTTCTATCTCTTGACTTTGTTTTTCTTCTACTTTATCATGCTTACATTCACATTTTTCATTGCAACTGCATTTTTCCTTATCACAATTATTATGCTCATGTTTATGCTTTTTATGTTCTTTTTCCATGTTCATCACCTTTCAATATTATCTTTAATAAATTCTAGTAAACCCATAACTCGCTCATATTCCATTCTCTTAGGTCCAATTATAGCAATTGTTCCTTCTTCATTCTTAGTTTTAAAGCCAGTCTTTATAACTGTTACATCAGAATCAATATTATTTTCACTTCCAATGTAAACTTCTATATTATTAGAATTATCTTGTTTAATTTCTTTTATCAAATCTTGATCATCTAACTTAGCAAACAAACCCTTTACTTTATCAATATTACCAAACTCAGGTTGTTCTAAAAATTTAGTTCTACCTACCACATTGATATCAGGATGAGTTAAATCATCAAAAACATGATAAATAACGTCATATAATTTTTCGTGCTGTTCAACATAATTTCCGATAATTGGTTTTACTTCAAACTCCAACTTAGTACTAATTTCATCAATAGGTGTACCAACAACTAGTTTATTAATTAAGTCAACAGTTTTCTTAACATCACTCATATTAACCTGTTCAAAAGTTACTGTCTTATGTTCTACTTTTCCTTTATCAGTTACTACTATTACTATCAACTGATTCTCAGTCAAAGGAACAACATTAACTTCTTTTAATAGATTATCATGAGAAGCCTTACCAAGCACTACTGCTGTATAACTAGTCATATCAGAAACCAATTGTAAACTCTTAGAAATACAATCAGACAACTCTAATGATTGATTATGAAGAATTATCTGTAAATTTAACATATCTTCTCCATTCATCTTTTTAAGTTTTAATAAATTATCAACATAGTAACGATACCCTTTCTGACTAGGTATCCTTCCACTAGAAGTATGTGTTTTTTCTAAAAGTCCAGCCTCTTCAAGATCTGCCATCTCACTTCTTATAGTAGCACTAGAACACTTTAATCTTTTGCATAACTGTTTACTACTAACAGGAGTAGCTTGTTTTATATAATTTTCAACAATCATTTTAAGTAATTGTTCTTGCCTTTTTGATAACATATCTATTAAGCACCACCTTAGTTTAGCACTCTTCTTTCCAAGTGCTAATAACATTGTATGCATTTTATTAGCACTTGTCAACCTTTTTTGCTAATTTTTTATTTATTTTTCTTTTTAATTCATAAAAAAATATGATATGTATTTTTTTTACATACCATATCAAACTTTAAAGGGATTCAAAGCTGTCCCATCTCCCTTTGTTATCAGTGTATCAGCTTTCAGGTTAATAACTGGGCGGACCCCGAAGGAGTTAGCCACGCGGTACCACGGGGACAAGCTACCAGAGGGAGAAACATACCCGACATACGCAGTAGAGTAGTAAGAAGTGAAGCGACCAGGCGAAAGAGACCACTGATATTGTCCATTATATAAATAATAATTTGTATTTGCAGTATTAAATACACCACCAGCCATTGCCATTTCATCTGCTGTAATCAATGCCACTGGATATTCTAGTTTTGCACTTGCATTTGATACTTTAAATTTATCATTAGCTTGTGCACATTTCAAGCTTGGTGTTCTTTTATCTACATTTCTATTATATGAGCCATAGAATGTAGTTGAGTCTGTTTTGTATCCAGTACCACTTGATATACTTCTATCATTGCAAAATGTTTCATCGGCTAATTTTGAAGTATATGCTGTTAAATTATTTTTATACCAATTATCTATTGTTGTTTTGATAGCTGAATTTGTATTATTTGTTTGAGCTGTTGCTAAACTTTTTGAACTATAACTTATTGGTTTTACTATCATTACAGTATCACTACTATAACCTGTTACTTTATATACTACATTACAAGATGTATTT
>RKAV01000023.1 GCA_014846175.1 bacterium
TGCTGTTTTAGCAGCAGTTGCACTTGCTTCATGATTATTTAATACTAACATACAATCTGATAAAGTATTAAAACCATTATCTTTACAATAAGTATCTTCTGCTTGTGCTATGGTATCACTTGTTTGTCCATAGACATTAACTTTTACTTTATAAGTTAATCCTCCATTATCATTTTGGGGATTATAATTTTCATCTACCCATAATCTTAATCTATAATTAATTGTTGTATCTCCTTGTGTTTTTAGATTACCTACAAATAAACTCATCATATCTGATGGTCTTCCGGTATAGACATTTCCTGATGGTTCTTCATAATATGTTCTTGGTGCCATTACTTCTTCCTCTGTTCCATCACTATTTACTTTTGTTAAGTAATACTTTATATTCTTACCAGAAAAGGTATTACCATTCTCTTCTTTTGCTGCTATTTCATAGTTGATATCAGTATTACCTTTGATTGAAGATTTTACTGTGAAATCAAAGTATTCTCCTGTATTCTTTCTTTTCTTCCCCGTTGAATCTGTTGTTGGCAGGGCATTACTTAATGCTATAGAATTAGTAGATTCAGTATAAGTCATACTAATTGCTCCTGTTGTTATCTTATTTTCTTTTTGACCTATTCCACTATAGTTATAAGCTGCGTAGCTGATACCTACTACTATTAGTAATAAAAATATAGAAAAACTAATAGTTATAATACTCTTTATTTTATTATTATTCATTTTTATACTCCCTCCTATTATCTTTATACACGCAAAAAAGATAAGTCTATAACACTAGACCTATCTTTAAACACAATAAAAGAAAGTAGTTTTTACTGCTTAACCAGGTAATGACCCCCCCCCATGTTAACTAGATGTAAACCGGATATATTCATGGTTAGGCCACCTCTACTTTCTTTATTATTTGCGAACTAAAATGTACACTTTTCACTATAACTAGCTGACCATCTTAATCTTTACACTTTTATTTTATCAAAAGTATTGTAGTTAATCAATTAATTTTTCACTTTTTAATTTGCAACTATTTACTAGCTACTTCTAAAGCAGTTTTTAACTGATTATCATTATTTTCTGTTAAAGTTTCATTTTCTTTTAACTCTAATTTTACTTCTTTAGTAGGAGTTACACCTTTTTCATTAATCCAGTTACCTTTAGGAGTTAACCATTTTTGAACTGTATATTTAATTGTATCTCCGTTATTTAAATCACCTGCTTTTTGTACTGTACCTTTTCCATAAGAATTAACCCCTACTACTTCGGCACCATAAGTTTCTTTAAAAGCACTTGCCAATATTTCACTAGCAGATGCACTATTTTCATTTATTAAAACTACTACTGGGTAATTATAAGTAGCTTTACTACTAGTTCCATATACTTTTTGTTTGTTGTTTTTAGTTTGTAACTGATATATAACATCTTTCTTATTCATAAATAATGATAATATTTCTGTAACTTGGGTTAAATATCCACCTGGGTTATCTCTAACATCAATTACTAATTTATCAATATTCTTTTTCTTTAGTGATTCTAATTCCTTCTTTACTTGTTTTGTAATATTATTAGAAAACATTTCTATTTTTAAATAACCTATCTTCTTACCATTTTCTTCATATACTTTACTACTAGTATAAGGCATATCAACATTTGATCTAGTTACTTTAATAGTATGTTCTTGATTATCTCTAGTAATGGTTATTTCTACTTCCTTACTCTTAGCATTTTTTATACTACTAACTACTTCTGAAAGAGTTTTTCCTTCTGTACTCGTTCCATTTACTTTAGTTATGTAATCTCCTACTTTCAATCCAGCCTTTTTAGCAGGTGTATCAGCAAATACTTTAGTTATTTTAACTTTATTATTATCAGCTGTAACTTCAACTCCTATACCTTCATAATTTCCTTCTAAAGTTTGATTGAACGTGGTACTACTAGTACCATCAAAATAAGTAGCATAAGGATCATCTAAATAATTTATCATACCTTTAATTCCAGCATCTATTAATTCTTCCTTGTTAACTTTATCATAGTAGTTGTTTACTATATCATTATAAGTATTAACAAACTCTTTTAATTCACTTGAAACATTAGTATTTGTAGTTTCTTTTTTAGTAAAACTAACAACGTTACCTATTAAAAAACCAAAAAGAATTGATATTATCATGATAATAATCATCTCCGGATAGTTAAATCCTTCTTTCTTAATGGTAACTATCTCTTTTGTTGAATCTATATTTTCATCTTCTTTTTTCTTCATCATATCACCTACCGTCTATATAATTGTACCATAATTTTAATAAATTACTAAAGAAAAAAGCCTTTATGATAAAGACTTTACACATTTATTTAGTAAGGTAATCCTTTATTTCATTTTCATCAGTTATAGTATCAACAACTTCTTTATTCTTGAAATGAATAAGTGTTGGATTTTTTACTTTTAAGTTTTCAATACTACTAGTGTTAATATCACTATCGGTTATATATTTTTTATTCATACCATCATTTAAATCTACACTATATAGTCTTATATCTTTTTTATCTGCTTGATAAGTAGCAATAGTTGAAGAAAGATTAGTATCAGTACTATCATAATATACTACGTAGTATTCTTCTTGTTCCATTGTAAATGATTCTCCAGCTAATATTTTTTCATATTGAATAGTTGATTCAGTTACTTCACTTTGTTTTCTTTTCTTAGTAACTTCTTTTGATAGAATTCTTGTAGTTAGAAAGTACATTAATCCAAATAGTAATACTACACATATTAGAATAATTACTACTCTTTTACCTGTTCCTTTAAATTCATTATTTTCACTATAATATCCTTTATTCATTTCTTCCTCCTAAAATTCGCAATTTCCTGGTGTTCTTGGGAATGGTATTACATCTCTTATATTTTCCATACCGGTTAGGTAGATTAGCAATCTTTCAAAACCAAGTCCAAATCCTGAATGTTTTACGCCACCATACTGTCTAAGTTTTAAGTACCAGTCTAGTTCTTCTTCATCCATTTTTAAATTATCCATTCTATTTTTTAGAACAGTATATCTTTCTTCTCTTTGACTACCACCCATTAGTTCTCCTGCTTGTGGTACCAAAAAGTCTACAGCTGCTACTGTTTCATTATCATCATTTAATCTCATATAGAAAGCTTTAATATCTTTAGGCCAGTCAGTAACAAATACTGGAGCTTTAAAGTATTCTTCTGTTAGATATTTTTCATGTTCTTTAGCAAGGTCTTCACCATACTCTGGTTTATTTTCAAAATCCTTACCACTTTCTTTAAGAATAGTAATTGCTTCTTTATGAGTAATTCTTTTAGGTTCAGCATTTAAGACTGTATTTAATCTATCTATTAATCCTTTATGAACAAAGTTATCAAAGAACTTAAGTTCAGAATATGCGTTTTCCATTACATATTTTATAATATAACGAAGCATATCTTCTTCTACGTCCATTAACCTATCTAATTCACAAAAAGCCATTTCTGGTTCAATCATCCAGAATTCAGATGCATGAGTTTTAGTATTAGAATTTTCTGCTCTAAATGTTGGTCCAAATGTATAGATATTTTTAAAAGCTAGAGCAAATATTTCTCCTTGTAATTGTCCTGATACGGTAAGAGCTGTTCTCTTCCCAAAGAAATCTTTACTATAATCTATTTCTTTACCCTTTAGCTTTTCAAAGTCAAGTGTTGATACTTGAAACATTTCTCCTGCTCCTTCACAATCACTTGCAGTAATTAATGGAGCATGTAAATAAACAAATCCTTTATCTTGGAAATATTTATGAATGGCCATAGCTGCTACACTTCTTACTCTAAAAACAGCTTGGAAAGTATTAGTTCTAGGACGAAGATAAGCTATTTCTCTTAAAAATTCCATAGAATGTCTTTTAGGTTGTAGTGGATAATCTTCTGGACAATCTCCTTCTAGTTTAATCTTGCTAGCTTGAATTTCAAACTCTTGTCCTTCTTTAGGACTCTTAACAACTAGTCCTGTAACACTAATAGCACTACCTACTCTTAATTTTTGAATTTCTTCAAAGTTTTCTAATTTTTTATCATATACTATTTGTACAGATTCAAATACAGTTCCATCAAAGAAAGTGATGAATCCAAATTCTTTTTGTTTACGATGGTTTCTAATCCAACCATTTAGTACTACTTCTTTATTTAAATAGTTATTTACATCTTTATAAATATCACGTACGTCTATCATAGTGTCCTCCTCTTCTTCTAATATTATAGAAAAAAAAGTTCTTAACGTCAATCATTTGCTAGAAAAAGAGGAAACTGGATAATTTATGTTTCCTCTTATTAATAAAGTTAATTGTACTAGTTCTCCATCAACCAATCAATTATATTCTTATGAATGATACCATTTTGAGAAAAATCAAATTGATCCATAGAAAGAACATATTTTGGATAATTATCTTCTATTTTTTTGTAGGTATCAAATTCTCTTGCAATAACCTTATCATCACTTAAGATATAAGTTACTTGAATATAAATTTTCTCATCAAATCTAGTTGCTATAAAATCTATTTCTCCCTTGTCTAAAGTTCCTACTTTTACATTATATCCTCTAGATATAAGTTCATTGAATACTATATTTTCTAAATATGCTCCCATTTGTTCTTTTCTACCATCACTCATGATATTTGTAAATCCCAAATCAGTCAAATAGTACTTATATTTTCCAGTAAGTATTCTTTTACCACGAACATCATATCTCTCTGCCTTTGATATAAGATTGGCTCTTATTATGTAATCTAAATAATTGTATAAAGTTTCTAGCGAAACAGTTCTTGATTCACTAAGCATATACTTTCTAAGACTGTCTGGTGAAAATAGTTGTGCTGGCGTTGTTAAAACATATATAATTATTCTGTTTAGTAAATCAATATCCTTTACATTAAATCTTTTTACTATATCTTTAACTATAATAGAATCATATATATCATTTAAATAAGCTTTTTTTGACATATCATCTTTTTGCATAAATCTTTGTGGCATTCCACCCCATTTTACGTAATCTTTAAAAGCATTTTCTATATCTCTTCGATCAGTTAAATTTAACAGTTCACATACTTCTTTAAATGTAAATGGTGTTATTTTAAAACTTATGTATCTTCCAGCAATATGGGTGGCTAAATCACTGGATAGTAAATCACTATTAGAACCTGTTATAAAAATAGAATTATTTCCTGTTGCTCTTAATGAGTTAACTACTTTTTCCCATTCTCTAACATTTTGTATTTCATCAAAAAATATATAATACTTTTTATCATCTGTTATTTTTGCTTTAATATAACTATTTAATTTTTTAGGATTTGTATATTCTTCATAATCATAATCCTCAAAATTAATATAAATAATATGATTATCATCTACTCCACTTTTTTTAATTTCATCAATTATCTGCCTTAAGATAACAGACTTTCCAGAACGTCTTATTCCAATTAATACTTTTATTAATTCTTGATCATAAAAAGGTCTAATTAATTTTAAATATCTTTCACGAATAACCATCTTTCTTCCTCCTTTGTTATCTATATTATAGTATTATATTCATTATTTGTCAATTTATTACGCTACACCGTAATCTTTTTGTTCTTTTTCCATTTTATTACGATATAACGTATTTTTTATAATAAAAATAGTCTATTGCTAGACTATTTCATAGTAGGTAAAACATTTATTGAAGAAGCAACTTCTATTAATTCTTCCTGATTCATCACATCACTTACTAAGTAATATTCTATATTACCACTACTCCAAGTAAGTGAGTTACTAGATAAAGCTCCTATTGTATCCATAAACATATAAGGTTCACCCATTGTAGGAATAATAGTTAACTCATCTTCTTGTTTAGCTGTCTCTTCTACTAATAAGAATGGTTTTTCTCCTTCAAAAGTTAAAATTACTCTTTCTCCACCAGTCTTATTAAGCTTTTCCTCACTTTTTAATTTCGTTCCTTCAGGAACTACTAATGGATAAATTATATCTTCAATACTACTTGTTTCTTTAATTTTTTCTTCATTTGTTTGAACAGTACTCATTATATCTTCTATTTCAAAATAATTCTTACCAAACTTTGGACTTTTATCAATATTTTTAACATTAAAAGTAATTTTTGGTACATCACTATCATCAAGTACTATAACTTTTTTAATATTCATTTTCTTATCAACTGTTACTTTTTGTTTTATTAAATTTCGATTATTAGGATAGTTTACAGTACTAGTAAACACATAATTATCTTTTTCTTTTTCCATCTTAGCTTTACTATCATTTTCTATATCATTAATAATTGATTGTAGTAAATAAACTTGAGAGTTGTTATATGGCCAATCACTTTGAAATTTAAAACTTTTTTTAAGACTTGGTGTTAGAACATACACTCCATCATCATTTTTTAAAATTATTTGTTCATGATCATTAGCAGTATTTTTCAAACTTATACGGTAATAGTCACCTTTCTTATAAGCTGATGTCACTTCATAATTATAAGTATCGTCATTATTAACTACTTCTAATTTACCTGTTAAAGTATATCCTTTACTATTAGTTATATCTTTAGACATACTTTTTAAAACATTTTGTTCACTATTATTAGAACATCCAGTAATAAGAAGAATAGAAAGTAGTAATAAAAGACTAATCTTTTTCAATATATTCACCTCATTTATTGTTTCATTTCATTATATTAGATTATTTATTTAAATATTCATGAATAATTATATTTTTTTAGTAAATACTAGTAAAGAAAAAGGAGGAAATTATGGAGACATTAAAGAAGATTTGTTTAGTATTAATTATTATTGGAGCTATTAACTGGGCTTTTGTTGGTCTATTTAATATTGATCTTGTTGCTTCTTTATTTGGAGGAACGGATAATATTATTGCTAAAATTATTTATATAATCATTGGTATTGCTGGTTTAATTGATATTAGTTACTTATTCGAGCATAAATAAAAAGAGCAAAAGCTCTTTTTATTTAGCACTAATCTTTATTTTTACCTTTTTAACTTTAGGTGTATAAGTTAGTTTTACATCATCACCTGTTACTTTAACTTCAACTTCATGTTCACCAATACCTAAGTCTTTTAAATCTACATAGGCTTTGATAATTGATTGATCAATATTATCAATTATTGATTTGCTTCCTTTTACTACTACTGTTACTTTACTATCAGCTTCACTTGATGCTTGTACTTTATATTTTGATGTATCTAAGTTTTCCGTAGCAATAGATATATCTTGGAATTCTTTAACAGTTGAATCATCAATTACAACTTTAACTGTTACTGTCTTAGCACTAATATCAGTAACACCAGTTGGTTTCTTAAGAGTTACGGTATAATCTTTACTCTTTTCAAGACCAGTTACATCAATTTCAACTGGTAAAGAACTAATACTTGCTAATGATTCTTCACTACCATAGATAGTTACATTATTGATACTTGTACTTAGTGACTTGATTGCTTTACCAAATGCTAAATCACCTTTTGGTACTATCTTCAATGGAACTTCTTTACTAGGTGATGTAATAGTTACTTTAGCTGTTACACTCTTAGGTACTATTTCTACATCAACTACTTTACCATTTGTATCGTAAGCTACTAACTGAACATTCTTAAGTGTCATCTCTCCTGGTTCTGGATTAGCAAAATCATCTACATCAACTAATGCCTTAACAGTAGCTACTTTCTTAAGTTTTTGTTCTGCTCCTTTGATAATAACTTCACTTCTATCTAGTTCTACTTTCTCAATATTTAGTTTACTATCTAAATTATCTTTATGTAAAACATCATAAGTTAATGTTCTAGTAGCACTTACTTTATCATAAATAGTAACTGTTACCGTTGATGGGTCTAATCTATAATCTAATGATTTAAGTCTTTGACTATATTTTAATGTTACTTTATGTTGACCTGGTTTTAGTCCAGTTAAATCAACAGTTACTCCTTCACTAGGTGATTGTTTAGCTAAGAAAATATGTCTTTTTTGACCAACCAAAGTTATATCTACATTTTTAGGCAATCCTTCTACTACATAGGCTTCTTCATTATAAGTAGCTGTTACTGGTTGATCGTATAACACTTCAGCATATTGATCTATAGTAGCACTACTTTCACCATCTATTATAAAGAATATACATAATGCTACCAATAAACTAATAACTATTAAAGTTTGTTTCCTACCTAAAAATCTTTCAATACTTTTAGCATTTTTCTTAGAAAAGTCTGTTATCTTTAAAATCAATTTTGTAATGGGAGTAATTAAAATATGATCAAAGAAAGCTCCTATATGGGAAAATAGTTTCCCAATTCCTTTACATATCTTCTTCATATAACTCTTCCTCTTCTATTTCTTCTTGATCATAAGTACTATTTGTCTTTGGTTTTAATTCATCTATTAACATCATTCTAACATCATCTAATGATAAGTTATAATAAAGTTCTCCCTTAATAGCTACTGATAAACGACCAGTTTCTTCTGATACAACTAAACAAATAGCATCTGTTTCTTCTGCTAATCCTAAAGCAGCTCTATGTCTTGTACCAACATGTTTATTTATCTTAGTACTACTGCTTGTTGGAAATACTGCTCCAGCACAAGTTATACGATCTCCTTGGATAATAACTCCTCCATCATGAAGCGGATTTCCTTCATAGAATATTGCTCCTAATAAGTCACTTGTCAAATCAGCATATACTTTTTTTGCTTTGTCTATATAGTTACCTAAACTTACATCTCGCTCTATAACAATTAAAGCTCCAATACGATTTTTTCTTAAATAATCTAGTGCTTGAATAAGTTCATAAACTAAGTGTTCTCTTTCATCTACAGTTAGCACTTTATGTCTACCAAGTAATTGATTCCTTCCTAACTGTTCTAATATATTACGTATTTCTGGTTGAAAAATAACAATAAGTGCAAGTGGTCCATACATAATGATATATTCTAGTAAAACTCCTACCGTGGTGAATCCACATTTATCACTTATTACTTTCAAAAATACAATGATAACAACTCCTTTAAATAGAAGAGTTAATTTTACATTATTTCTAATACTTTTTAATAATATATAAACCATTAACCAAACGATTGATATATCAATAATTTTTTTAATGATTGAAATTACCGTTGTTGCTGTAATAACCATAGCATTCCTCCTTACCTCTTATTAGTATACTATATTTTAATTATTTTGTAATCAATTAGTTTTTATTTCTGGAACAGGATTAATTGTTTGTGTAGTTTCTTGTACAACCTGAGGAATAGGATTAACCATTACTTTTTGTGCTACTACTTGTGATTTTTCCACAGGTTGTTGTGGTGGAATTGGTATTTGTTGTAATGGTTCACTATTCATCACATTTCCATTAACTGTTGCAACTTGAATTTGTTGATTATTATTTTGGATAATTGCTTGATTAGGATTAATTTCTTCAATTGGTGTATTAACAACTGGCATAGGTGCAGTTACTTCTAAAGATTTAACAACTTCTCCTGGTTTTGCTACTTCTGCATATTTATCTTTTTGCTTTTTTTCATTAAGTTTATTTTCTGCTATATAACCAATACATGCAAAAATTAAGATGATTAGTACTATTACATAAATTATATAACTAGGTCCACTAAGTGTATCTCTAAAAAAATGTATAAAATTCTCCATCATTCACCCTCTATTCTTACTCTTATAATAACATTAACAAGCCTGTTTTTCAAGAATTTAATTTTTTTTAACTAATAATAAATAGACATAGCTTACATAAAACGGTATCAAGAAAGTAAATGGCATACTATATCGAAAATATGTATTAGCTGGAGAAATAAAACATATAGCTAATGATAAAAGACTTGGTAATATAGCAATTATATATTTCCTATACTTTGATATTAATAAATAAACGATTATAGTAAGTAATAACATTGCAGAAAATCCTATATTAGATATTAATCCTATTAAAGGTATATAAGGAAATATAATTCCATAAGCTGATAATACAATTCTTAATGGTACTAATTTATTATAATGATAATTAACTAAATTATCTTCGGTTATTAACTTATTATTATTTTTTCCTGAATATATATACCAATTAGATGTATCTGGATAAAAATAACCAAATGTATTATTAAGTGTTGCTTCTATATAAGTATCTGGATGCTTTAAAAGTTCTTTTTTCCAAACTCCAAAGTAATCTTTTAATTCTTTCTTAGTTGTATATTTATTATATTTATTTTTAACAGGATCAGCTAAATTAGGATTATATCTATCTTTTAATGTATCGTATTCTAATACTTTATCTATCTTTTTTTTATCTTCTAAAGGTATATCATCACCATGTTCTTTTACATATCGTGCTGTTTGTTGAAATGGAACTGATAGTGTTTCTCTTATACTACCTGCTGGTATTTTTAAAGCTGGTAAAAGTATTTTATCGTAAGATATATAAGTACTTATTACAAATAGTAGGACAGCTGTTAAATAGATAAATTCTTTTCTTCTATAAATAGCTAGTACTAAAATAGTACCAACCACTACATATATTCCATTATTTCTTAATAAATACAGTAATATACTTAATAATAGTAAAACTATATATTTAGATGTTTTTATTTCTTTATCATCTAATATAGTAAATAAGGTTATAACAAAGAAAATAATTATAGCTGTATATAATGTATCTTTAACAGCACTCATAGCATAGAAAGGAAACATTGGTACTAGTGAATATATCATAAGTAAAATAAATGATAGTACTAATGATTTCTTTTTCTTATAAAGATAATATATTGTATAAGCTAAACTACTAGCAAGAGTAATACTTTGCATTATAGCATAAATAAACAATCCTAAATTATCACTACCTAACAATCTACCTAATTTAATAGAACCACCTAAAAGCATCGTATGAAAAACAGGATGATGATTAGTAAGATTAACCTTGTCTGATAATGGTATAACATAATCTATATATTTAGTTTTTACATTAAAAAACTGTTTTATTTGAAAACTTGGATCTTTTGATAGTATTAATGGATAAAATGCTATCATATAAATCAACCAAAATAGTAACATAACAATTAACGAAAATAGGAATGGATGTTCTTGAAACAGTTTAACTAGCTTATTATTGGTATTAACTTTTATAGTTCTTTTTCTTTCTAAAAGTGTATCTATAAAACAAAATATAGTCTTTATTAAATAATAATAACAAAATACTTGCATTATACTTATCAAGAATAACGGAACAGTTGAAAATACTAGATTCCATGAAGATATTTCTTGATAACTATAACCTATTACACAACATAGTGAAAAAATAACTGCTAGAATATGTTTTAATGGATGCAGCTTTTTGCTATATTTCTTATAGAATAGATATATAAAAATCGTAGTAATTGCCATCATTGTAAAACTTAACTTTACTATATTTATATTAGGTATTAATCCATCATAAATCATTTTTTTATTAATAGATATAGCTATAACTGTTAATATACTTAAGAAAAAATATTTAATATTATTTTTCACAAAATCTCCTCATTCCTATAACAATTATATAATATTTAAGAAAAAAAAGAATGTTTTTCTTTATTTAAATTGTAAATAGTTGTCGACTAATTAAATTTATTAATATTAAATACTACTCATATTCTTTAATGAGGTGACGTAATGGGAACTAGTATTATTATTCTTACTTATAATCATTTAGAAAAAACAATAAGATGTATTGAAAGTATTAGAAGATATACTAAAGGTGAAATTTATGAAATTATCGTAGTAGATAATAATTCTAAAGATGATACTGTTAATTGGTTGAAAAAACAAACTGATATTACTGTAATTTATAATAATGATAATTTAGGATTTCCTAAAGGATGCAATCAAGGTATTAGTAAAGCCAATAAGAGTTATGATATTCTTCTTTTAAATAATGATACTATTGTAACTACTAATTGGTTAAGTAATTTAAGAAAGTGTCTATATTCCAAAGATAATATTGGAGCAGTTGGTCCTATTTCTAATTGTAATGATAATTTACAAGGATGTAATTTTATTTTCAAAGATTATAATGAGATGCAAATAAAATCTATGAAAAATAATATTAGTGACAGTAATAGGTGGGAAGAAAAAGTTTTTCTTACTGGCTTTTGTTTACTTATTAAAAGAGCTGTTTTTAATAAAATAGAAATGTTAGATGAAAAATATAGTCCTGGATATATAGAAGATAATGATTTAGCACTAAAAATATTATCAATTGGTTATAAGTTATTTTTATGTCATGATTCTTTTGTTTATCATGAAAGGGGTACTAGTTTTAGGGAAGATATTAATACGTTTAACGCCCTTATTTTAAGAAATAGGTCTATTTTTGAAGATAAATGGAACTTTTCCTGTTTTGAATTTGATAATAACAAGAATCATTCTATCTTTTTAGCTAATAATCCTAAAGATATTTTAGATTATAATTCTTCAATTGGAGTATCTTCTTTAAGAATTAAACATTTCTTTAGAAATAGTAATATCATTTCACTTGAAGAGGATGTTAATAAAAGAAAGTTTAGTAATATGTTTTTTAAAACGGTAAGTTGTTTAGTAGAATTAGATAGTAATAGTTTTGATACTATTTTCATTGGTAATTATTTAGAAAGAGTTGATAATCCTATTTTATTTCTTAATAGTCTAAGACCTTATCTTAAGGATAAAGGAAGAATAATTGGGGAATTTAAAAATGTTAGTTGTCTTAAAAATATTAATTTATTATTAAGTGATAATTGGTATTATGAAAATTTTGAGAAACAAAACTATTTTACAAGTAGCGATATTAGTCGTTTAGCAATTGATTCTGGTTATAAAGTTACTATGTTTTATCCTTTCACTTATAGTTTAAATGATAAAGAAAAAGAATTAGAAAAGTTATTTAATTCTAATTCTCTCAATATAAATTATTATTCTTTTGTGCTTGAAAAAGCATAATTATTCATCTTTTGCTAGTTCTTTTTTATAGAATGGTAAATTTTTAACTTGTTGAAATGCTAAAACTATTACTACTCCTATAATGAAGAATATTATACTAAATGTTTTTAATGTCATAGCATCTTGTGGTACTTTTAATGTTGTTGGTCCAATCACTATTGCATATAAAGAACCAATCATCATACCAATAATGGCATATACAATAGCACTACGATGATTATCTAGTAGTTTCTTGATTAGTCTTAAAACTGTTGCTACTCCAAAAAGGATACCAAGTCCTAAGGCGAATAGTAAGGTAAAACTACTAAAGTCAAAGTGTAGAAAATCTTTTACTCCATTTATTACTGGAATATATAAACCAAAGGATAAAAGTATTGTTGATCCAGATATTCCTGGTAATACCATTGCAGAGATAGCTAGCATTCCTGCTATAAATATATAGATAAACATAACTATATTTAAATGGGTTAAGTCTAAGTTACTTCCCATTTTTAATGATGATAATAAAATAACAACACCTGCCCCAACAATAGCCCAGATAATATTTTTATATTTCCCTTTAACAGATTCTTTTTCTTCCATAATCATTACTGGAATTGCTGCTATAATGAATCCTAAGAATAGGGAACTCATCTTGTATATTTCTTTGTCAAATAAGTTTGCTAGAATAGTAACAGCTAATCCCATTCCAACAATCCATCCTACAAATATCTTAGCTAGAAATTTAATTGATTTTATTTTTTC
The DNA here is from genome assembly GCA_014846175.1 of bacterium. Lineage (GTDB taxonomy): Bacteria > Bacillota_I > Bacilli_A > RF39 > UBA660 > Onthousia. Next base: position 13,744 of record RKAV01000023.1, read on the forward strand.
TTCTTTTGTACCTTTCATTAAATAGTTTAATGAATTAATAAATTTATCAAAAAATCCCATTAAAAATGCAATTGTTCCACCACTTACTCCTGGAACACTATCAGCTAATGCCATAAAGAATCCTCTTATAAAGTCAATAATCATTAATATCCACCTTTCTTTATCATATTATGATTTTATTTATTTGATAATCACAAATGATATATTGAGTATAGCATAATTCCATAAAAAAAAATAGCTAGCATTTTTGTTATTTTTACAATTAAATTGTTACGAGTTTTACTAAAAAATTAATAATTAAATTGTTTTTATTCAACACAAATAATATAATTAAGCACAGGGAATACTAACTGTTAGAGTACTTGCCAACTTCTTATAAGAAGGTGGCTTGATATTATGAAGAAAAAAGATTTATTAATCTCATTTCTAATACTAATTATCATTTTATTAATAGTTTCTTTAATGATTCTAGGTATAAAAAAATAGTACTCAATCCATTAAACCGAATGTAAATTAAGTACTAAACCAATTATTTATGGTAAGTACTCAACATCGCAAAGTTAAGTACTACCTTTTTTATTATATGCAAGTATTTTACTTACATACTAATAATGTCATAAAAATTAATTTTTAACAAGTTGCTTTTGACCTGCCTAGGGCTTTATTCTTTAATATATTTTCTCTTGAGTAAATATATATTGATAAAATTCTTCACAACTAAGGTGATATTTTTTAGGTTTTTGATATTCATATAAATGAACTTTATCAGTTGATTCTATTTCATCTTTTCTGCTTCTTAAAAACTTTTCTTTAACATCTAATAATAACTCATTCAAAGTATTATATTCATGAATACCTTTTTCATCATACCAAGAATGTTCAAACCAGTAGACTTTATTATTCTTATAAAATACAAGAAAAGTATGTGATGGTAGTGTATCATGATTGTCTGCATAGATAAAGTATGTTTTATTTTTGATACTATTGTCTGTAAATAGTTTTCTTTCTAATTCCACTTGATCCCAACAGACACCTTTCTTTTTTATTAATAATTCTTCTGGTGACATAAGATAATAAATCTTATTAAAAACTTGCTCTACATCTTTATCTTTAAAGATATCATTTGAAGAATTATCTAAAAAGCCATACTCAATAGTGTCCATTATTTTCATTATCTCATTCATCATTTATTCACTCCTTTACTATTATCATTTTCTAATACCATTTGATATTTATTGTTAATTACTTTTTTACTTTCAAAAAAATGAAATTTGCTTATTATTAATTTTCGTTTTTTTGTAAGCCTTTATAATATCTTCCATATTATACAAAATACCATATTTATCACACTCTTCAGTAAAAACTTTATATAATTTCTTATAGTTTGGAACAACGCAATCGTATCTATCTTCATAATATTTCATATACTTTTCCTTTAAACCTTTGAAGTTTTTGTCTAATTTTTCATAATAATAATCTCTTTGATTTTCTCTTAAAGTCATTCCCATATAGGTATGAATAAACTTAGCACCATTTTTATAAGCGAGTTTTACTAATTCTTTTATGTCTTTCTCATTATCAGTAATAAATGGTAAAACTGGATTCATCATAATACCTGCAAAAATTCCATTATCATTTAATATTTTAATAGCTTTTAGTCTTCTAGAAGAAACACAAACATTTGGTTCAATTATTTTTGACAACTCATCATTTGGAGTTGTTATGGTGAATTTTACTATAACATTATTTTTTAAGTTTATTTTTTCTAATAACTCTATATCGCGTAAAATTAAATCGCTTTTAGTATCTATTGAAACGCCAAAACCATATTTTGCTATAAGTTCTAAGGCTTTTCTAGTTTGTTCATATTGTTGTTCTAGTGGATTATAGGTATCTGACATTGCACCAATACAAATTATTCCTCTTGACTTCTTGCTTAGTTCTTTTTCTAAAATATAAAGTGCATTTTCTTTACCACGAACTATATCAAAATTATCTATATGATAACAATTACTCCTACTATCACAATAAATACAACCGTGAGTACAGCCTTTATATAAGTTCATATTATAATCTATACCATACCAATCGGCACCATACTTTACTTTAGTTAAGATTGTTTTTGCTTTAATAAATTCCATTATTATCTTTCTTTCTATTAAATTATAAATAGTCCTAAAAGCATTAATAATGTAAAGGCAACTATTATTAATTTATTTAACTTTGTATTTTCTCTACTCATTGCTTTTCTCTTACTTATATTATACTTCTTTTGATTAATATAAAAAAGAAAAAACTAACTGCTATAGTTAGAAATATTACTTTTCATAAGAGTTTTATATTAACATTTTTTAAATTATTTAATGGTGCCGACTAAAGGACTCGAACCTTCGACCTACGCGTTACGAATGCGTTGCTCTACCAACTAAGCTAAGTCGGCATGTAAAAACTTTACTACTTAAGTATAGCAAAGTTTTTTTATTTTTTAAAGACTATTCTGTTCTAAGTGCAATAACTGGATCTTTTTTACTAGCCATCTTAGCAGGAATAAAACCACTAAGTACAGTTAAAGATACACTAATTAGTAAGAGAATAATAGCATGAATAGGATTAAGTTTAGCAACAGAAGCTAGTCCTGATAAATTTTCTATTATTTTATTAGCTGGAAATGTTAATAAATATGCAATAACTAATCCTAAGATTCCACTACATAAACCAATTAACATAGTTTCAGCATTAAATACTCTCGTTATATCTTTAGCTCGGGCCCCTAATGCTCTTAAAATTCCAATTTCTTTAGTTCTTTCTAAGACTGATATATAAGTAATTATTGCTATCATTATACTAGATACCACTAAAGATATAGATGAGAATGCAATTAAAACTACTGTAATAGCATCCATTATACCACTTGATAAACTACTCATTAACTTAGCCATATCGGTATAAGTTATCTTATCAGTATCTACTTTATTTTTATTATAATTATCTAAGTAACTTGTTATTTTATCTTTACTTTTAAAATCTTTTGGATAAAGATAAATAACTGCTGGAATTTCATCTGCTCCTAAATAAGCAAGAATGTCATTCTTAGTTGTAGTATCATCGAAACTTGTTCCTGTTAAAATATTATAATCTAATTCTTCTTGTTTCTTTACAATGTCACTTTCTTTATTTATAGAAATAATCTTATCAACTAATGCTCCTGTATAAAAAATAGCAGCTTGATTAGTAAACATTTTTTTATCTTCTTTACCCCTAATAATAGCTTTTATTTTAACAGTTATACTATTGGTACTATTATACATTTTTTCATAATTACTATCAGGAATAAAGTTTGCCCCTAATTGTTTATAATAATCATTATTAGTGATTAGTTTGATTTCTTTATTTAAGATATCATCAAAAGAAATATTTTCAGTTGAAGCAAACCCTAAACTTTCAATTAATGACTTATCAACACCATTTTTAGAATCTACTGCTAGAATTAAACCTATTTCTTTACTATCTATATTACCTGCTAATACATCATAATTATCTTCTACTACACCAGTTTCTTCCTCACTAGTTCTAGTTGGAAATAATTGATATGACATACTATTAGACATATCTATTTTTTTATAATTATTATCTTTATCTACAGTTACTAGATTAAGTCCTGTTCTTTTAAGAAATGATATTCCACTCAAAAGATTTTTATCAATATTATTTATATATTCTAAGTAATCTGACGTAATATTATTTTTATGTACCATTTTCTCCATAATTGTTTCAGTTGGTTTAACTACTTTTTCACTTGGATATTTATCTTTCTTTTCATTATTAGATTGCATTTGTTCTTCTAAAGTTGATTCATCCATCTGCATAGCTTGACTACTAATAGTTATTGGCATTTGTGATAAAGTACTTTTTTCAAATTTATCTATTTGAAGTTGAAAACCATTTGATAATGATAATATTAAAGCAATACCAATTATTCCAATAGATGCAGCAAAAGCTGTTAGGAAAGTTCTTCCTTTTTTCGTTTTTATGTTATTAAAAGATAAATGAATAGCTGATAAATAACTTAACACTGTTTTTTTGATATGAACTTTACCAAGATTTTCTTCCTCATTACTTACTGGCTTTGAATCTGATAATACTTCACCATCTTTAAATTCTATTATTCTATTAGCATAATCTTTAGCAAGTTCTGGATTATGTGTTACCATTATTACTAGTTTATCTTTAGCTATTTCTTTGATAAGATTCATTATTTGAACACTAGTAGCAGAGTCAAGTGCTCCCGTTGGTTCATCAGCAAGAATTATATCAGGATTATTTACTAAACTTCTAGCGATTGCAACTCTTTGCATCTGCCCACCACTTAATTGATTAGGTTTCTTATAGGCATGGTCTCTTAATCCAACTTTTTCTAAAGCTTCTAAAGCTTTTTCTTTCTTATTTTTCCTTTTATAGCCAGATAAAGTCAAAGCCATTTCTACATTTTCTAAAACACTTATATGACTTATTAAGTTATATGATTGAAAAATAAAACCAACACAATTATTTCGATAACTATCCCATTCTGTTGCTTTAAATTTTTTAGTACTTTTGCCATTTATTATTAAATCACCAGAATCATATCTATCTAAACCACCTATTATATTGAGTAAGGTTGTTTTTCCACTTCCTGATGGTCCAAGAATTGCTACAAATTCATTTTTTCTAAAACTTAAATTAACTTTTTTTAAAGCATGTTGAATAAAAGTTCCTGTTTTATAACTTTTATTTATATTTTTTAGTTCTAACATAGTTCACCTCTCTTTATAAGTATATCATTTAAAACTAAAAAACAGTCATATTATTTTACAAACATTACAGTTTTCCACAATTTATAAATTAATACTTTCTACTTATATTTTATCCACATCTTTACTTAATCTTTTGGTCAAGAAAAAAACTGTTTTCCACAGTTTTATAAGTATTCTTTTAGTTTATCCACAGTTTTCTGTTGAAACTTTAAAAAGTCTTCTGCCAACTTCTTTTCTTCCTTACTAGCTTCTTTACTAAAGTCCTTTATTTTTTTCTCCATTTCAATAGAACCCATTGATACACCTTTAATTAACATATCAGCAATAGCAGCATCACTATTATCTTTCTTTACTTCTTTAGTAATTCCCATAGTAGACATCATTTTTGAAACTAGTCCTTCTTCTGCAAGTTTAATGTTTTCTTCTTTTAGTTTTTCTTTGGCTTGATTTTTAAATTCTTGATATTCTTTTAAAATATCTTCTGCTAAACCTTTAATCTTGTTATCTCTATCTTTAAGTTCTCCTAATAAATGTTCCATTGTATAACTACCCATTGAAGCGTCTTTATAGATATGTTCTAATAATTCATTTGTTTCTTTCATTTTATTCTCCTTCCACTTTTTCTTGTTCTTTTAATAATATTTGATATTTTTCTGTAACTTTTGTAGGGGTAATTTCCTCTAGTTTATAAAAACCACATCTAAACATAACCTCAAAAGTTTCTCTTTGAAGATTTAATAATTTATCATACATTTCTTTATACTTACTAAATAATTCTTCATTACTTGCTTCAGTAAGTGCTACTGTATAATCTTTAACTATAGCTTTTAGAGTTGTTAATAGATCACTTATATAATCTTTATCATTTAATTCTATTCCTTCTTCTACTTCTATCATAGTATTAGATATTTCTTTGCCCATGATTTCCTCCTTCATTTAAGATATCTAGTATGATATTCAAATTTTCTTTAAAAGTTTCACTTGCTTTTTCTATCATTTCTTCTATTTCTAAATTATTTATCATATCAATAGAATTAATCATTTTTTTATAAGCTAGATAATTCCAATTAAACATATCTACTAAATAATCTAAATCTTTGTTAGAAATAATAGTTGGTACTTGTTCATAATTCATTTTTATCACCTTCCAGTATTATTATTGATAAAGTTCTTATTTTTATACAAAAAAATATCAGTTATAATTAACTGATACTATACACCTGTTTTAGGTGGAACTATTTCATCGTTTTTATTTTCATTTATATTAATAGTTTCTATTTCTTTGGGTTTTTCTTTTGTTAGTTGAAATTCCATATATGCTCCAAATTCATAATTCATATATGCGTTTGTTGTATATGGTCCATTTATATAAAAATTCATTGTTGTTAAACTGTTTTCACTTGATGGATTAATTATTCCTAAATCTTTAGTAAAGTAGTCATTACCTAGTTCTTTATTTCGCATATAACTACCGATTGCTGATAAGTTACTTGTTTTATAATCGTATTTTTCATCACCAAATAAGACACTAAATAAGACATTATACCAATAGTTATAACCAAGTTCTGCTATTTCTAAATTACTTTCTTTAATAGGATAATTATTTCCATTAAATATTTCACTTATTACATTTGCTGGTAAATCTTCTAGATTTTCACACTCTAAATTATACTTTTTATTATAGAAATCTAAATAATATTTATTTAATTCTTCTATTCCTTTATAACCTGTTTCTTCTAGTTTTTTTCCTAAAGCTTCATCAAGCATCATATCTTTTTTTATACTTTTTCCATATAGTGTTCTTATTGCTGTATTTGCTGTTCTATTAGGTCCAAAAGTTCCTGCTATTACTTGTCCATCAAAACCTTTACTGTTTTCTAATCTTTCTTCATAATTACTAATATCCATTGTAGATAAGATAAAACTTTTATCTTTGTATAAATATTTATTATTTGATTTATTAATTATCTGAATATTAACTTTAATTCCATCTCCTGGTACATAGCCATCACTTTCACTAATTGCTTTAAAAATACCTGGTACTATATTTATTGTATCTTCATTATAATCTTCTTTTATTGTGTAAGTTGCAGTTACATAATCAATCACTCTTTTTGTTATATGTACATCTATGTTTTCCACAATACCTGTGGATAAAACTTTTTCTGTTTCTTTTGTTGTTTGATATTTGCTTAAGTTTTTAGCTGAAACTGGAATACTACTTAATAGTAACATTAATGTTACTAAACTCATAAAAAATAATCTTTTAATCATATTATCTCCTTTAATTTAGCCCCAATCACAAGATACTGTCCATCTTCATCTTGCGAACAGGTTTGTAGTATTAATATTTTATTTGTATTTTCTATATTTATACCTGTATCATATATAGATTTTTTCTTTAGTTCTTCTAAATGTTTAATAAACTTTTCATCATCAAGTGCTAATCTTGTATAGAAGTAATCTTCTTTTAAAAGCATAATTGTAAATATTTGATATATTTCTTTTTTATCTTTATATGTTAATTCTATATTAGGATGACTTATTAGAAATGATTGTTTTTTATATCCTAACAGTTTAGTAAAAGGTATATCTACTGTAGAAGAACTATGTCCATAAATAATTATTTTTCTTGTATTAGCAAGATTTATTCGATAATCAACAAATAAGCTTCCACCGATAAAGTTTTCTTTTTGATTATTATGATTCATATAAAATTCATTATCAGTTGTTTGCATTACTTTTTCATTTTTAATTAAGTTATCTATTGATAATGTAAACTTCTCATCTTCATTTTTCTTTTCTTCCTTAACTGTGGCGGTAGTATCTATATCTGTTGCTTCGACATTAGTTACTTTTTGTTCTATCTTTGGTGTTTCTTTTGGCTTATCAGGTATCATAATTATTAATAGACATATTATTATACTGACAACTGCTACTTTTTTTCTCATCTTCCCTCCTTTTTTTTAATATAACAGCTAGGATGAGAAACTTTTGTCGAAAGAAAAAAATTAATCTATAAAGACTAATTTTTAGTTACTAATTTATATATTTCATTATGTATAGTATTAATATCTTTCATTTTACCATTTTCACTACATTCTATTATATTCCAAGAAAGATAATTTGCTACAAACAAGGAATTATCATATATTTTTTTCATGTGTTTAGTACTTTTTTCATAAATATCATTTGCTATACCATCATTATCTATTCTTTCTGTACGAAGTTTATTCACTAGTTCAAATGGTGCTGTTAAAAAGATAACCATATCTGGTTTCTTTATACCTAGTTTATTATATTCATAATCACTAGCATAGTCGATAAATTTTTTTCTTTCTTCTATATTGTCAAAAAATGCTGATTGATAAATTAAGCTTGAAGTAGTATATCTATCTAATAACAAGGTATCACCTTTCTCATAAGCCTCTTTTAATTTAGTGTACCAAGTAATTGCTCTATCACTTGCATAAAGGTTATTTATAAAATAGGGACTAAGTTCATCTAATTTACCATAGTTTCCTTTTAAATATTCTTCTACTCCTTTTCCTTGATAAACGTTATAGCTTGGAAAGTGATGTGTAGTAACTTGTTTTTTATCTGTTAATAAATGGTTATAAAGTAGTTCATATTGTGTTGTTTTACCTATTCCATCACAAGCTCCTTCAATAACAATAATCTTATTCATTTTAACACCTTCATTTCTTTAATATTTTCTTAATAGTAAGATATTCCTTAGGATAATCTTCTAACTTACCATTTTGTTCATTAATTATTATAGGGGGAATAAAATCAATAGTCCACCCCTTTTTTAAATACTCATAAAACTCCTGATTATAATTAATACAACTAGTAGTTATTCTTTTATCAGATAAACTAGATACTTTATGGAATCCACAAGTTCTTACTAACAAATCATCCATATCTATTTTTTTAATCAAATTTAAATTTTCTTCATAATTTGATGACTTCTCTTTTAATTCTTCAAAAAAAGAATAAAAGCAAGCATTAGCACTGTAAATTCCTTTTATTAATTGTATAATTTTTCTATCATAAGTTTTATCAGTAAATAAGCCTTCAAAATTATAAATTAAATTCAAATAAAGTTTAAACTCTGATTTACTTATAAAGTTATTTTCTTCTATAGTTAAAAGTTTATCTAAATAATATTTAGAAGTATATTCTGTTTCATTATTTATTTGTTCTAAATAAGCATATTGTAAATTTGATTCTTTATGTCCATCTTCTCCCATAGAATTATATAATTCACCAGATGGTGTTATATACCAAGAATCAGGTAAAAGAAAGTTAACTATTTTTTTATTATTAGGAAGTTTAAAACTATATTTATCTAACTCTTTAATTTTAGAATCTATTTCTTTTTCTAATTTTGTTGATAGGTTTCCTTGAAGTTTTGCTACTGTTTTAAAAGTTTTAAAATATTCAACCAAGTTCCTTCTAGAATTAATATCTATATTAGAATTTAATACATTTAATTTTATTATAGAAGTAATATATAATCTTAAATATTCATAATATTGATATGTATTTTCTTTATATTTAAACTTTGTTAAAAGATGATTAATTTTATACTTAAGATTATTTTCATCATTAATTAAATAATCACAAACATCTTCTACTTCATAAAAATTAAGTAACTCTAAAATAATTTTATCTTCTTTAATTTTTATAGTATCTAATTTAGTTAATTGTTCAAAAAAATTATAATTTCTTATATAAAACTCTAATGGCACTAAATCATTTTCAATTACATTTTCTGTTGTTATATGAGTATCTACTAATTTTAAATATTGAGTAGTCTTTTCTTCTAGTTCCTTATAGTACTTAATCATATAATACCAGCCTTTCTTCTACTATTATTTTTTACATAAGCTAAAGCTTCATAACAATCGTAAGTTGTTATATTTCTATTTGTTAAAAAATCACCTTCATAATTGATAAATGGACTGGGTAAATTGTTAATATCCACCCATATTAGTTCATCGCATTTATCAGGTTCTGCTATTAAAGGAACACCATGATATTTTGATATTTCAAAGTAAAAATCAATGTATGGTTCTAATTTATTTCCATCTATTTCAAAATAGTTTCTTCTTAGTACTATATAACTATTAATGATGTCTTTAGGATTAATTAGAATATTTAGTTCTTCTTTAGCTTCCCTAATTAAAGTATCATATTGATTTTCTCCTTCTTCAATATGACCGGCTGGTAAAGCATAATATGATGGCCATAATTTTGTACCTTTCCTTTTTTGAACTAAAATTTTATCTTTATTGCTTATTATAATATGAACAGCACTTTTAAACATTTCCCTCATCTAAAGCATTCCTTTTCTTATATTAATTACTACTACTAAATATAGTTAGATTGTCATAGTTATAATGATCAATTTCTAAATTCATTGTAGCATATATTCCTCTAATTTGCTTTGATTTTTGATTGAGTATTATTAGTAAGATTTACAAATTCACTTACTTATATAGTAAATTATAATCTTTTTTGCAATTACATATAAAAGTTATGATAAAATAAATAATGAAAGGTAGGTTTGTAGCAATGAATAATGTAACTAAGAGAAAGGGTAAAATATTCATTATTGTCATTATTTTAGTAATAGTAATTGGATGTATTAGTTATTATAAAATTATAAATAACAGCAACAAACAAGCTGAAAGTAGTGATAAACAAAGTAGCAATAATACTGATAAAGAAGAAGGAGATAAGAATAACAATACTAAAGTAGATTTTGATTTTGATGAATTAGAAAATACTTTATATTCCTCTATACAGAAAGAGAAAATAGTACCTTTTATAAGTAAATGTGAAAGTAAAGCTTCTAATACTGATGAACCACCTAAAACAGAACTGTATAATACTGAAGTATCTAGCAATACAATTAATATTATACTTAATAAATTAAAAACTGCTACTTCTATAGAACAGGAAATAACTTATTCATGGTTTGTTTGTCCACCAAAAGCAATTACATATTATATAAGTGTCAATAGCACAAATAGAGAAGACGTTTACAACCAAACAGTATTTGCTTTAAATTATGCTAATGCTAATAATATATTATTAGTACAATATAATAAAAAAGGTTATGCTTTTCACTTTAACAGTGACGAAGAAATTAATAATTTCATTGAATCTTTAAGTTAAGAATGAATAATTATTTCTAAAGTTCATTCTTTTTTTGTTCAAAAAAACCAATCATTTCTGATTGATATCTATCTAAAAATTTAAATAAATTCATTTGGTGGAGATGAGGGGTATCGAACCCCTGTCCAAAAATAGAGCTACATAAACTTCTACAAGTTTAGATTGTTTATTAACTTTGAATTATAGTAAAGAAACAATCAACCAAACTACAATTCTAGTCTTATAATATTCAGTTATTTACTAAGACGATAAATAACTATATCTTACTAAAGTGAACCGTACAATCTTAACGTAAGAAATTAAGAAAGACAGCGTACAAGCCTATTCTTAGGCAAATGCTAAACTAGTGTTTCCACCAAAGTTTGCAAGTACATTTTTAATTTTGTTTCCAGTTATTCTGGTTTAATCTGTGACGTAGATAACTCGACTTGCTATCTATGCTCTACTATTCCTGTCGAAACCAAGACATCCCCAAGTAGCTATATTATATCATATTAAACTTTAGTTGTCTATTAGTGATATTTTATTTGCTTAGCTATATCTCTATTAATATCTCGTTCTTTTATAGTTTCTCTTTTATCGTAATTTTTCTTACCACGACATACACCAAGCTCTACTTTTGCTCTTCCTCTTACAAAATATATTTTTAATGGTATTAATGTATAGCCTTCTTGTTCTACTTTAACTGCTAATTTTTTTATTTGCTTTTTATGAAGTAATAACTTTCTACTTCTAGTTTCTTCGTGATTAAATAAGTTACCTTCTTCATAAGGTGCAATATACATATTAACTAGAAAGACTTCACCATTTTTAATTCTTGCATAACAATCTTTAAGGTTAGCACTACCTTTTCTAATAGATTTTATTTCTGTCCCTTTAAGAACAATTCCACATTCTAAAGACTCATCTATAAAATAATCATGTCTTGCTTTTCTATTTAGTATTTCCATATTCATCACCTTTCTATATCTTTCATTTTTACTTGGTCTGTCTTTGATAAAACAACATTTTTATAAGTATTATAATACTCTTTATATCCTTTTAAAATATCATCATTTAATTCACTATATGGATAAACTAAGAAATTTCTTTTTCGAGGATATGTAGCAGAATAAGTATAAATAAGTTCAGCTTCAGGATTTTCAAGACTGATAGTAGTATTATCTTTTTCCACAGTTTTGTGAATATTTACACTTACCATTAACCCTGTCAATCTTTCTACACCAACTTGATCAGAGATAAAATTACCTAAAGAATATATAACCATTGTTTTTCCAATAAATTCAATAGGTTCTACTACATGAGGATGACTTCCCATAATAATATCAACACCTAGACTTGATAAATAGTTAGCAATTTCCACTTGAGAATCACTTATTCATTTTGAATACTCTGTTCCCCAGTGCATAGCTACTATTATAATATCAACTTCATCTTTTACTCTTTCAATATCATTTTTAGCTAACTCCTCATTATAAACATTATTTAAATATTCCTTACCAGTAGGTGTTTCTAATCCATTAGTCCAAGTTGTATAAGAAAAGAAAGCATATTTAATTCCATTTATCTCTTTAATTACTTTTCTATCTCTATCTTCAAAAGACTTATAACTACCAGCTGTTAATATATTTTGCTGGTTACCCCAATAAGATAAGGAATTTAATACTCCTTGTTCACCCTTATCCATTGTATGATTAGTAGCAAGAGAAACAAGATTAAATCCTGCATCGATAAAAGCATCCCCTACTTCATAAGGTGAATTAAATCTTGGATAATTTGATAGACCCAATTCTACTCCACCTAAAACGGTTTCTTGATTATAGTATTTCAAATCATATTTACTAACAATGGGTTTTATTTTTTCAAGCATAGGTCTAAAATCATAACTACCAGTAGAAGTTTTAGCATCCATATAAATAGAACTATGAATAAGGGCATCACCTACCATAATTAGTGATGCTGACATTTCCTTTTTAGTATCTTTTTTTTCTTCTTGGGTCGTTTTAACAGGTTCTTCCCCTTTAGTTTGATGATTAGCTTTAAAAGAAAAGAAAGCAGCAAGCAAAATAATCGTTATTATCCCTAAAATTACTACTATTATCTTTCTCTTTTTCTGCTTACTTTTCACAATAATCACCTAAATCTTCTTAACAATTTTGAAATCTATAGTTTTTGCTTGTTTATTAGCTGCCACTACTTTAATTCTTACTTTTTCACCTATAGTATATCGTACATTACTTCTTTCACCAGTTAAAGTCATCTTCTCTTCATCATAAATAAAGTAATCATCTAATAATCTAAGTGGTACTAAACCTTCTATTAAATTATCTAATTGAACAAACATACCAAAACTCATAACTGATGATATCATTCCATCATATTCTTCTCCAATATGATTTTCCATATATTCAGCCATCTTCATATCTTCTACTTCTCTTTCACAATCAATAGAAGCACGTTCCATTGCTGAAGAATGATCTGCTACAAATACCAATTTTTCTTCCCAATGATGAATAGTTTGAGAAGACATATCATGATTAAATAAGTAGGTTCTTAATAATCTATGAACAGTAGTATCAGGATATCTTCTAATCGGCGAAGTAAAATGTGTATAACAAGGACTTGCTAAGCCATAATGTCCTAAATTTTGTGGTAAATAAACAGCTTTTTGCATGCTTCTTAATAACAGGCTTGATAAAATTGGAAATTCTTTTTTATCTTTTAAACTATTCAAGATATGTTGAACAGTAGTTGGTTTATTATCTTTGATATTACCAGTAATATGATAACCTAGATTACTAACAAAGGATAAAAAACTTTGAATTCTTTCTTGTTTAGGATATTCATGTACACGATAAATAAAAGGTAAATTCATATAGAAAATATGACTTGCAACACATTCATTAGCAGCAATCATAAAGTCTTCTATTAAATTTTCTCCAAGACCTCTTTCTCTTAGAATAACATCAGTTGGTTTACAATTTTCATCTACTAAGATTTTAGGTTCATCTACATCAAAATCAATATAACCACGTTTTGTTTTAGCTTTTCTTAAAATTTGAGCCAATTCTTCCATACTTCTTAAGTCATCAGCAAATTCTTCATACCCTTCGGGAATAATATTTTTTTCGATTATACTGTTAACTTTTTTATAAGTCATTTGTTTTCTTGATTTAATAACACTTTCAAAAATATCATAATCAACCAATTTACCTTGATTATCATATTCCATAACACAACTTATCGCTAAACGATCAACATTAGGATTTAAAGAACAAATACCATTTGATAATTCGTGTGGTAACATTGGAATTACTCTATCTACAAGATAAACTGATGTTCCTCTATCCATAGCTTCTTTATCAAGTGGGCTTCCTTCTTTAACATAGTAAGAAACATCTGCTATATGAACACCTAGTACATAATTGCCATTTTCTTTTTTATCTATACTAACGGCATCATCAATATCTCTTGTATCATCACCATCAATAGTAAAGATTACTTTATCACGTAAATCTCTTCTTCCTTTCATATCATCATCTGATACTTCCATTGGTAAAGACTTCACTTCTTCTACTACATCTTCTGGGAAACTACTATTTATATGATACTTTTCTACAATAGATAAAATATCAACACCCGGATCATTTTTATGTCCAATAATTCTTAAAACTTTTCCTTCAGCCTGATGATTACTAATTCTTTTAATAATTTCTACTACGACTTTATGTCCATCTACAGCATTTAAGGAGTTTTCTTTACTTATTAGTATTTCTAAATTAACTTTATCTTCATCTAATTTTACTTTTCCAATATTTTTATAGAAATTAATCTCTCCTACAAAAGTATTAGTTTCATGTTTCAATACTCTTATAATTCTACCTTCTAAGCGGCCTAAATCTTTTTTAGAAGTTAATTCTAGAATAACATAATCCCCATGAAGAGCACCATTCATATTGTCAGCACTAATATAAACATCTTCAGTTAAGGAATCAACATCTACAAAGCCAAAACCTTTTTTATTAGAATGTAAATATCCTTTTAATAAATGGCTATCTTCAAATAACATATATTTATCTTTATTTGTGTGATAAATACTTGTTTCTATTTCCATCTCATTTAAAACTGATAATAGTTCTTCTAAATTACTAGTACCTAATTCTTCTTCTAACTCAAAAACAGTTAAGCTTTTGCCTTTTTCTTTTAATATTTTCAATATTCTTTCTTTCATATCTACCTCACTATAATTTTATTTTACCACACTAATACTAAATTAAACTATTATTTTTACACATTAACTTTCATTTCAAATAAAATATTTCTTAATTCCATTGCGCGCTCAAAATCAAGTTCCTTAGCAGCTTTCATCATTTCTGTTTCTATTCTTTCAATTTCATTTAATTTTTCTTGTTTAGTTAATTTTTTAGTTTTCTTCTTACTAGATTTATCTACATTACTTACTACTTCTCTTATCTCTTTAACAATAGTCTTAGGAGTTATATTATGTTCTTTATTATATTTATCTTGGATAGTTCTTCTTCTGGCAGTCTCATCAATAGCTTTCTGCATACTATCAGTTATTTTGTCAGCATACATAATAACATGTCCATCTTTATTTCTTGCACAACGACCTATTGTTTGAATTAAACTTCGTTCACTTCGTAAGAAGCCTTCTTTATCAGC
This sequence comes from bacterium, assembly GCA_014846175.1. Taxonomy (GTDB): domain Bacteria; phylum Bacillota_I; class Bacilli_A; order RF39; family UBA660; genus Onthousia. The sequence continues at coordinate 29,406 of RKAV01000023.1, forward strand.
ATCTAATATAGCTATTAAAGATACTTCAGGAATATCAATTCCTTCTCTTAAAAGGTTTATTCCTACTACTACATCATACTTACCAGTTCTTAAATCATGAATAATTTGTAAACGTTCCAAAGTCTTTATTTCTGTATGTAAATAGGCCACCTTAATATCAACATCTTTTAAATAATTAGTAAGTTCTTCTGCCATTCTAATTGTTAAAGTTGTAATTAAAACTCTCTCATTTTTTTCTTTTCTGATCCTTATTTCTTCTATTAAGTTATCAATTTGTCCTTCTGAGCCTCTTACTTCAATAGTTGGATCTAGTAATCCTGTTGGTCTAATGATTTGTTCAACATAAACTCCATCTGTTTTTAAAAGTTCATAATCACCAGGAGTTGCTGATACATAGATTGCTTGATTTATCTTTTTCTCAAATTCTTCATATTTTAATGGTCTATTATCTAAAGCACTAGGAAGTCTAAAACCATAATCAACAAGATTCATCTTTCTTGCCCTATCACCATTATACATTCCTCTTACTTGTGGTAAAGTAACATGTGATTCATCTACTATTAATAAATAATCATCATTAAAGAAATCCATTAGTGTTGTTGGTGTTTCTCCTTTTTCTCTACCAGCCATCGGGGCAGAATAATTTTCTATTCCATGACAGAAGCCCGTTTCTTCTAACATTTCTAAATCATAGTTTGTTCTTTGTTCTAATCTTTCAGCTGCTAATAACTTATTTTCTTTCTTTAATTCTTCTAATCGTTCTTTCAACTCACTTTTTATTCTTTTAATTGCAGCTTTTAGCTTTTCATCACTAACTACGAAGTGACTTGCTGGAAAGATACTTATTGTTTTTTTATTTGTGATAATTGCTCCTGTTAAAGCATCTATTTCACTTATTCTATCTATCTCATTACCAAAGAATTCTATTCTATAACCTGTTTTATCTTGATTAACGGGTATTATTTCTACTATATCTCCTCTTACTCTGAATGTTCCTCGATGAAAATCAAAATCATTTCTTTCAAATTGCATTTCTACTAATTTAGCTAAAACTTTATCTCTTTCTATTTCATCTCCTATACTAAGAGTTAACATTTTATTTTGATATTCTTCAACTTCTCCAATACCATATATACAAGATACTGATGCCACCACAATAGTATCTTTATAAGTTAAAAGAGATGATGTTGCTTCATGTCGTAATTCATCTATTTCATCATTTATTGATGAATCTTTTTCTATATAAGTATCAGTACTAGGTACATAGGCTTCTGGTTGATAATAATCGTAATAAGAAACAAAATAACAAACATGATTATTAGGAAACAACTCTTTCATCTCAGCATATAACTGACCTGCTAGTGTTTTATTATGTGCAAGTATTAAGGTTTGTTTATTAGTTCTTTGTATAACATTGGCCATAGTAAAAGTCTTACCTGTTCCAGTAGCTCCTAATAACACTTGTTCTTTTACTCCTGATTCTATTCCTTTAACTAATTTTTCTATTGCTTGTGGTTGGTCACCACTTGGTTTAAATTTTGATACTATTTCAAACATAATTGCCTCTTCCTTTCTATTATTATGATTAACCTAAAAATTCATTGTAATATAATTGTGTAATTTACAAAATAATTTTTTATTGTGACGGCTAATACTGTGCTTATAATAACTTACACGAGTAAAAGTCGCAAATTTTATTTTACAGAACATCATTTATTTTCAAACTCATCTTTAGCAAGTTCTAACAGTTCTCTTTCATCATTAATTATATTTAATAATTCTTCTTTTGAAGGCATATATGTCAAATATTTAGAAGTATAAACATTTTTCACACTATCTCCAAGTGTCATTTCTACAACTGCATCATCTTTATCAGCACATAACAATATTCCAATTGGCTCATTTTCTCCATCAACCATTTGAGTTTTTTTATAGTAATTCACATACATTTGCATTTGACCAATATCTTGATGAGACAATTTTCCTATTTTTAAGTCTATAATAACAAAACATTTTGCCAAACGGTTATAAAATACCAAATCTGGGTAATAATATTCCAATCCTATTTTTAATCTTTGTTGACTGGCAACAAATGAAAATCCTCTTCCAAGTTCCAATAAGAATTCAGTCAAATGATTTAATAATGATTTTTCTAAATCACTTTCTAAATAATTTTTATTTTCTTTTAAACCAGCAAATTCAAAAATATATGGACTTTTTAATAGTTCTTCAGGTTGTTTTTCAATTTCACCTTTTTTTGCATCACTCATAATTAAATTTTTATCTGGAGATATTAAATATCTATCATATAATTTAGTGTTAATTTGACGTCTTAATTCTCTACATCCCCAATTAGATTTAATTGATTCCATTTGATAGAAATCTCTTTCTTCCTTTCTTTCTATTTTAATTAACTCTTGAAAATGAGCCCAAGATAATTCGGTCGACACTGTCGACCAATTTGGATAGTATTGATAAAATCTACGCATTCTTCTTATTGAGACAGCAGAAAAGCCACTACCAAATTCATTCGTTAATTTTTTAGATAACACTTCAACTATCTTTTTTCCATATGTTCCATCACTCGAATTATTATATAACTCCGAAATTATTTTGCCTACATACCAATAGACTTCTACCATTGTTGTGTCTATTTGTTTCAACATCTTACTTCTAGCATTTATAACTTTTTCTTTTATATCTTTATAAATCTCATCAGTTTTAAATATTTCGTTATTATTTAATATTAAACTATTATCCTTTTTCATTAAATCACTCCTTTCAATTTTTATTGAATAAAATAATATCAAATTAATTGTACAATTATTATTGGGGACGAATGAAAGTCACAAATTTTATTTTAACATTCAGTATTATCTAGTCCATTTCATTTTATTTAATCCTATTTTTGTAGATTTATCAGCACTAAATAACACTAGCTAACATAGGAAAAGTCTTACCTGTTCCAGTTGCACCTAATAACACTTGTTCTTTTACTCCTAATTCGATTTCTTTAACTAATTTTTCTATCGCTTGTGGTTGGTCGCCACTTGGTTTAAATTTTGATACTATTTCAAACATATCTTCCCTCCTCATCTTTATTATAAACAGTTAATATATATTTTCTCCCATTTCTTATTAATTATCTATATTATAATTATCAAATATACGTTCGTCAATAGTTTTTTTTAAAAGAGTAGCCCTTTTTTATAAAGTTCTACTCTTCCCTACCTCTTTCATTCTTTCCTTTATTTCTTTCATTTTTGTCTCATTAGGTTCAAAATGTTGCCAGTCACAAGAGAACTCATCACTTTGTAATGGCCATATACCTCCGCATTCATAACCAACACTAGCAAATACTTTACAAATAGAATCATTAAGAGTAATGATATGTTTATTTTCTTTAGCTTTTTCTTCTCTATCAACTAATAAATCTTTCTCATAATCAGTTAATAAACTATCATCAAATGTTCCATCACTATTTCTTGGTGTATAAGGATTATCTAAAGGATTAATATCTATAGCAAGACCTAAAGCATGATTTGATAAAGTAATTTTGTTAGGTATCTTTCTATAACAGAAACCACTACTATTATTACTAGCAACACTATTTCTATCTGAAGTTATACCATCTTTATCCCAAAAGTCATCTATTAAACGCATAGAATTTATTTGATATTTTAATAAAAACAAATTAGAAAATACCTCTCGTACTTCATCAATTATTACTTTGTTAACAATCATTTCACCTACAACTATATCACCATCATAATTATAATGTAACATCTTAATATAAGTTAAATCATCTAGTGATATATCATCATTCTTTTGATAACTTTTTCCATTTATTCTTTGATAAACATCATCATTTTCTTTTATATCTTTATTTTCAAAGATAAATTCTAAAGAGTTAAATTTATCTCCTATCTTTGCTTGTTCTAACATATTTACCTCCAGATTATTCTATGTTAATTATTAAGATTAATTGTTATTTTATCAACATCCTTATTAAATTCTCTATAACTTACTCCACAAGTATCAAACAATCTCCTAGAAGCAATACAACCATCAGTATCTTTATATTTATTATCTAAATATATTACTTCTTTTATTCCTGATTGAACTATTGCTTTAGCACACTCATTACATGGAAATAATGAAGCATATAACTTAGAACCTTCTAAATCTCTTTTGTTCCCTCTAAAGTTTAATATAGCATTAAGTTCTGCATGACAAACATACATATATTTAGTATCTACTGGTTTACCTTCTTTTTCCCATGGGAAATATTCATCATCAAAACCATTTGGAGCACCATTATAACCAATAGATAATATTCTATTATCATTACTTACAATACAAGCTCCTACTTGGGTTGAAGGATCTTTACTTCTTAATGATGATAGTTTTGCAATACTCATAAAATAAGTATCCCATGATATATAATCTTTTCTTTGCATTTTCATTTCTCACTTTCTTTGATATAATTTTTTATTTTTCCCTTTTAAAACAACTCTATAGTTTTTATCTTTTTCCAAATAATAATATAAAGAGTCATCATCTTCTACTATGATATAATCAAAATCATATTTTTGCAAAAACTTCTTATAATTAATTGTACCTTTCTTAACTTTACAAGCTTCATCAAAAATATCTTCTTTTTTATTATTTTTCTTAATAAATATTTCAGCTCTACTGTCTAAATAAGGATGATAACCACTATATTCAAAATAAGAACCATTATTATAATCTGCATAAAGTTTAATATCTTTACTAGCATATTTATCAAGATAATCAATATATTTTTGATTAGTATTTTTCAAATAGTATTTATTATTACTTATATTAATACCTAAAACTAATATAATTATTATTATTTCTAAGATATAGAGTTTGATTGGTAATTCTTTAGTATCTGTTTCTTCAAATGGTAAATACATACTAAGATAAGGTAAGACACAGGCATAGAAAATACTTATATTACGAAAATTAGAGAAAGCCATATATATTATTCCAAAAGTTAAAAACACTTGTCTTATAGTTGGTTTCTTTTTACTAAAAGTCATAAAACTTAAGAGTGTAAATAATGATACCAGAAAGAAATGATTAGGTAAATATAGTGGTTCTTTAAATGTTAGATTAGACATTTCTATTATTTCTTTATTAATAATATCAACACCATAGGAAGTTAAAGAATAAAACATATTTTTTATTCCATAAGGATTAAGAAATCCAACTAGAAAAGATATAACTAATATTAATATTAATTTAGATATTTCTAAACCTGTCCAAATAATTTTGTTGTATTTGTTTCTCTTTTGAATTCTTTTACGGATTTTCACTGTTAACGGGCACAATATGCTTCCATTCCCAGTGATGTTCGAGATTCTGTATAGCTTTATTGCTGAGTTTGCTTTAAATTTCTTCACATACCGGCATATCCATTCCCTTATACACCACCACAATCTTATGAAGTTGTGTGGCATCGACCGCATTCTTCACCGTCTCGGTTTCTGCATAGCGGTTAGCTTGTGTAATCCCTTCCAGACGCAGTTCTTCCACACGGCTTTCGGGGTCTTTATATTTGGCGTATTTCAGTTCTACAATGTAGCTGTGCTTCATGCCAGAATAGATATCCAGTAGCGGACAGAGGAAAATATCGACATATCCTGCCTGTGTATCCTGTTCGGAAATGGGACGGTAGAAGCGGTTCTGTGCCGTCATGGCAAGCGTAAAGCCGTGGACAAAAAGTTCACCTTTCTGTTTGTCGCGTTGGGAAGTGTAACGTTTCAGGCAGTCGGCAATATAACCGAAATAGGCTTTCCAGTTAGCGTGGTAGGCAAGGGTGCTGGCAGTTCGTTCTTCTCGTAACCGCTGAAACTGAGATCGGCTTCGTCATAAGTACTCAGCAGATAGGTGTAGATTTGTTCGCGGACTACCTGATTGGGGATGGTAAGTTTAGTCTTTCCTTCATACATACCACTGATAGTAAGCATGCCGAAATAATAGAGCAGGCTCACAAAGTTGTCGGGGTTGGTGATCCCTGGGTGCTTTGCCTCGTTGAATATAATTCTTGACGAAGTAGAGCACCATATTTGAGTTGTGCATGGTGGTTTCGCCATAACATTCTTCCGTAAAGCAGTAGTTGTCATACCAGGGTTTTATTATTTCTATCAATTCGTCCACCGTATCTTGTGGCAGATAGTCGGCATATATTTTGCAGAAGTTCTCAAAGGTGGTGCCACAATGCGCATCCAGCCTCTTTCGGTAGTTGTGCAGTTCACCGACTATTCCGGAGAAGTTGAGATACAGCACCAAATACCTGTTCCGGTCAGGGGGTAGGGTGTTTTCCGATGTAAAGGTCGTCAAACAGGGCATCGAACTTATTCTTGGCAAGTATATCATAATAATGTTGCAACATATTTACTGTAAGACTTTTGCCGAAACGGCACGGGCGAATAAAGAAGAAAAACTTGTCTGCCTCTTCTATCATGGGGATAAACCGGATTTTGTCCACATAGTAACAGTCGTCGCGGCGGATTACTGCGAAGTTCATCATGCCGTATGGGATACGTTTTCTGCGCGGTATTATATATTCTTCCATAATTTAGTTAGTTTTGTCTTAAAAGTGTCTTTAGAGTAGTAGTGATGCACAGAGAATCGATTTATGATCGGCAATCTGTGCATCTTTTATTGTATATATGTCAGTAAAGCATTTCTTTTTTAAACCATACTCCAAATACTGGATCTGCAAGAACTATCTCTTTTCCATTTGTCTCTATGAGCTCCTTTTGTAGTAATGCATTTTTTAAGCGGACAATATTGGCCGATGTTCCTAAATTGTATTTTGAAATGACTTCTTTGCTGCTGAATTTAGTGTGTATTCCATCAACAATTGCTTTTAGAAAATTCATTTGATAGGCAGAAAGGTTTTCTGTTTCACTTTGGAATAGAATATTGTTTTGGTCGAGTAGGTCTTCCAATGCATAAGAAAGTTGTTCTGTGGTTGCCGTATTAATGGTACGTATCCAAAGTAGCCAGGAAAGTTGCTGTACATAAGACGAATGGTTGTCTACAAGGCGGCAGATTTCTTCTGCAAGTTCGGGAGAAATGTGTTTTCCTGTATTTTCAAATCGTTTGCATATATATTCAATCCAGTATTTTGTTTCTATTTTTGCGAGATAGATAGCATCTCCAAATTTATAGAATGGTAAATTCTTCTTTTCAAAGAGTTCGTTCATTAAATGCTTTTTACTTCCGAAAAGACAATATGAGACATGTTGTTGTAATTGCCATACGCTACGTAGCTTTTTCTGAAACGTTTTGGAATCTTCGAAATCCGAAATTTGTTGGAACTCATCAATGCAAATGACTATCTGTATTCCTTTCTCTATTGCAATTTTATCGGGTAACTGTAAGATGTCATTCTCCGTATTATTTTGCATGTTGTACTCGAATGATATAGAGAAATCGTTCATCGGATCTGCTCCGATAGAGATTTTGGGATTGATGTGACAATACTCCGTCGACATCGAATACAA
>RKAV01000078.1 GCA_014846175.1 bacterium
CTGATGTCATTTCTTTACCTTTAACATCTAGCAAGATTATATATTCTTTAGCAGTAAGATGTTTCATTATTGATTCTTTTTCTATTTTTAATGATTTTTCTATTTCCTCAATTCCACAATCTGCTACTTCTATAATATTTAGTTTTGTATATTTACTTAGCCTTTTCTCATATTCTTTAATAGCATCAGTAAAATATTTTTCTTTTATTTTTCCAACAACAATTAACTTTATCATTAAACTTCCACTACCTCTCCTAATTCTTCTTGCGATGCAACTATTATTTTAGGACTATAAATCGTATTTGCTAAAGCTTCTTTAGTAGTTTCTAAAGCTAGTTCTTTAGTATTATTCGTCTCACTTATATGAGCTAAAATAATGTACTTAGTATTAGAACCAATAAATTTTTCTAAATAGCTAGCTGTCGCTCCATTTGATAAATGTCCTTTATCACTTAATATTCTTTGTTTTAAATAATGTGGATAAGGTCCTGTTAAAAGCATCTGTTCATCATGATTACTTTCTATATAATATATTTCTCTATTAGAGAGTAAATCATAATACTTTTTATTAATATAACCTGTATCAGTAATATAAACTAAGCTATTGTTTATTAAAAAGCCTACTGCTCCTGGAGCATCATGTGACGTATGTACTAAATCTATAGTTACATCTTTAAGATGCATTTTATCACTATACAATTCAATTTTTTCTTTAGGTAATATTTCTTTTAGTTCTTTATACATTTCTTCTTTTATATATACAGGTACATTATTGTGCTTAACAAACACTTTTAGTCCTTTAATATGATCTGAGTGTGTATGCGTAATAAATAAAGCATCTATATCATCAATACTTTTACCAATTTTTTCTAAGCTTTCTAATAAGTGTCTATAAGTAATTCCTATATCAATAAGAAAGCGAGTATTTCCTACTTCTATATAAGAAGCATTTCCTTTGGAACCACTCGCTAGTGTTATTATCTTCATTAGAATAAACTTAATGGCTGTACTGATGTTGACCCTCTTCGGTAAGGAAATCCCCTGAAAAGTCCAAAGTGTAAATGTGTACCTGTTGCAAAACCACTTTTTCCCATTGCACCTATTTGTTGTCCAATAGAAACATTATCTCCTACTTTTACATATCGTGCTGACAAATGAGCATACATTGTATAATAACCATTATTATGATTAATAACTATATATTGACCATTATCAAATTTAGAACTAGATTGAACTACTATTCCATTGTTAGCAGCATAAATTGGTGAACCATATCCACCACCTATATCTACTCCATCATGTAAAACTCCCCAACGATAACCATAAGGACTGTTAATTGTATATGGTGTAGTAGTAGGCCACTTCCAGTAACCTTCAACCTTGGAACTACCTGTTATATCTATACCAGATGAATAAGAATTTTGTTTCTTTCCTTTAACAATTATCTCTTTTACTGGTTCTTTTAGTCTTTCTGTAGCACTTTCATTAATAACTGAGCTTTCTACTTGCCCATTAACTTTTTGTACTTTACTAGTAACTCTTTGAAGCCCATTCTCTCCTTTTTGTGTTACTTCTTCAGTACCAACCATTTTGTTTTCATCATACTTAACTTCAGTGTCATATTTTATTTCCTGATCAAAAACAGTATGATCAATTTCTATTAATCTAAACTGTGGTTTAATAATATTAATAGTTACTTGTTGACCTGTAAATAATAAACTATTTTCATCTTTAAACGTTGGATTTGCTATTAAAAATTCCTTATTAGATAATTTGTTATTAAAAGCAATATCGCTAATAGTATCTCCATCTTGAACAGTATATTTTTGATACTCATCTAATGTACCAAATAATAGATATTTACTTAAATCATCTACACTTTCATAAATAGTTTTATCAACTGGAACCTTAGTATCTTTAACTGATATTTTATTTTCAATATAAATATTTTCTATTATTGTACCAGTATCTTTTATTTCTTTTTGTTTATTATTTAAATACTTTTCATAATCATCATTGTTAACAAAGGATCTAATAGTTTTATCCATAGCTTTTGTAAAAACATTTTTATCTAAAACATAAATTATTTTATCTACGCCTTTTATCTTTTCGTTTTGTTCATTAATCGTATCAATTCCTTTAATCTTGATGGCATAACCATTTATTGTAAAAGATTCTAAATCAGCTAATTTATCATATATCTGTTTAGTAGTGGAAAGATTTTCTTGATAAGTTATTTCCTTTTCTATTTTTAAATCTTCTGGAGCATATACTTTATCTACTTTATATTTTTTCTTAATTTTCTCTTGTTCATTATCTATATATTGCTCTAAATCTTCCTTGTTTTCTATTAATCCTAGTGATTTTCCCTTTAGGTAAACTCTATATACTTCTTGTGGTTCTTTAGCTTTAGAAACAGGGCAAAGGAAAACTAATAAAAAACTTATAATTAGTGCAAAACTTATACCTAATATTTTTTTTCCCATTTTATTCCTCCTCTTCTGGTTCTTTAGTCATATTAAGAAAGGTTGATGTATCTTTTTTAAATAATAACTGAATAGTAGCTTGAGGACCATTTCTATGTTTAGCAATAATAAATTCACTAATACTTGTAGCATCTTTTTTAGCTTCTTTATTATAGTAATCATCTCTATATAGGAATCCTACTAAATCAGCATCCTGTTCAATTGAACCAGATTCACGTAAGTCTGAAAGCATTGGTCTTTTATCTTCTCTTCCTTCAACACTACGAGATAACTGAGCAAGAGCTATTATTGGTATATGAAGCTCCATAGCAAGAGTTTTTAAACTACGTGAAATATCTGCTACTTCTTGTTGTCTATTACTTCCGTAACTTCTTCCACCGGAAATTAACTGTAAGTAGTCAATTATTACTAAATTAAGACCATCAGTAGAGCTTGCTAATCTTCTACATTTAGCTCTTATTTCACCAATAGTTATTCCTGGTGTATCATCTATATAAAGTTTAGCTTTAGATAATTGTGTTGTTGCTTCATTAAATCTTTTCCAATCTTGATTTAATAATTTACCTGTTCGCATCTTATAACCTTCTATTTGTCCTAAGGAAGATATTATACGATTAGCTAATTGGCTAGCTCCCATTTCTAAGTTGAATACAGCAACAGTATTGCTAGAATGAGTAGTAACATAAGTTGCAAGATTAAGAGCAAATGCCGTTTTCCCCATACCAGGACGAGCTGCTATTATAATCATTTCATTTTCATGAAGACCAGCTGTCAATTTATCAAAGTCATACCAACCAGTTGCAATACCTGTTATTTCTCCTTTTGCTTCTGATAATTTTTCTAAATCTTCTTGGGTCTTTACTAAAACTTCCTGAATACTTTGAAATTCGCCACTTTTTCTATTTTTAGCAATATTTAATATTTGCTTCTCTGCTTGATCTAGAATATCATTAACGTTTTCTTCTTGATTGTATCCTAGAGTTACTATATTAGTAGCTGTTTCTATTAATCCCCTTAAAAGAGAAGCTTTATCTACTTCTTTAATATAATAATCTATATTACTAGCAGTAGGAACAAATTCTATTATTTCTGTTAAGTAAGAAACTCCACCAGCATCCATTAAAGCATTCATTTTAGTAAGTTCAGTTGTAACGGTTGTTAAGTCTAAAGGGGTCTTATTCTCATGTAAACTTTGAAAAGCCTTAAAGATTTTTGCATTTCTAGTATCAAAAAAACTAGTTTCTGATAAATTTTCTATAGCAAGTGTTGCTGCCTCTGCTGATAAAAAACAAGAACCTAATACACTCATTTCCGCCTCTTTATTATGTGGTAATTCTCTTAAGGCCATAAGTTCCCTCCTTTTCTATTTTATTAAATGAACTTTTACTACAGCACTAACTTCTTTATATAATTCTATTTCTATCTTATGAAATCCTAAAGATGATAGTGAATCTTGAACTTTAATTTTACTTTTATCTATATTATATCCATTATTTCTTAATTCTTCTTTTATTTGTTTTTGACTAACACTTCCAAAAACACGGTCACCTTCACCAGTTTTTACCTTAAAAGTTAAAACTAGTTTTTCTAATTTGTTTTTTTCTTCTATAGCTTCTTTCTTAGCTTTATCATGATTTTCTTTTCTTATAATTTGTTCCTTTTTTAAGTTGTCTAAATTTTCTTGATTAGCAACTACAGCAAGATTTTTCTTAATTAAGAAGTTAATAGCATAACCATCTTTTACTTCTTTAATTTCATCTTTCTTTCCTACCCCTTTTACATCTTGACGAAAAATTACTCTCATTATTCTTCCTCCTTAATTGCTTGATTTAATTTTTCAGAAACTTTACTAATTGGAAGATTCTCAAATTGAGCTGCTCCTCCCATTTTATCTCCACCTCCACCTATTCTAGACAGTATATTAGCAATACTTTTTTTGCCAATACTACGCCCACTAATAGAGGTAATGTTATTAGCTGTCTTAGCAATTACAAAAGATAGTTCTATATCATTAAAGAAAAGTAAAGTATCTGCTATCTTAGCTAAATCTTCTCTTCTATAAATAGAATAATTACTTCCTTTGGCAATGGCTATTTTACCATTAATTATTTCTACATTAGTAATTAATTTTTGACGTTCCATATAGTCTTTTAAATCTTGTTTTAATAAATATTGGACTTTAGTAGTACTAGCACCCATACAAGACAAATAATAAGCACTATAATATGTTTCACTATTAGTTTTAAGTGTAAAGTTATTAGTATCCAAAACTATACCTGATAATATTAATGTTGCATAATATGGTTCTATTTGTGAATTATATGTTTCTATTAAGTTTGTTATCATTTCACAAGTACTAGAAGCAGTATTATCAATTATTCTATTAGGACAAGAAATAGATGTTTCACCTAACTCATGATGATCTAGTATTATTACTTTATCTTCGTCAAATAGGGATATAATAGCATTATCTTGAACTAGTTCTTTCTTATTAGTATCTAGAATAAATAAAAGATTTCGTTTATTACGTAAGTATAAGTTATCTTCTACTTCTTCACCAGTAATTATTTGTAAACATCCATCTAATTCCCTTAATACTTTTTCAACACCTAACTCATGTTCTTTATCATTTATTACTAAATAACAATTCTTTCTTTGCTTTTCTAAAATTGAATATAATCCTATAGAACTACCTAAAGCATCTAAATCCAAATTCTTATGAGCCATTATAAATACGGTCTTAGCACCACGAATTAATTTTTTTAATTCTTTTTTCTTTTCATTAATTTTCAAACCAACCACCTCTATTCAATTTTAAAAAAAGAAGAAACTAAATCTTCTAATAAATTACAGTTATAATATATCATTTTTAACAGTAAAAATCAAACAATCTTATAAAAATTCTCAACATAAAAAGTTGAAACCAAAGTCCCAACTTTAAAATATTATTTTGTAAATGGTAATAAGGCAATTGCACGTGCTCTTTTAATTTCATTAGCTATAACACGTTGATGCTTTGCACAAGCACCAGTAACACGACGAGGTAAGATTTTTCCTCTTTCGTTAATGTATTTTCTTAAAATATCAACATCTTTATAATCAAAAGTTTTTCCTTGACACATTAAGCATACTTTTTTCTTCTTACGATAAAATTCTGCCATAACTTAACCTCCTTTTTAAAATGGTAATTCATCATCATTTATCTCAATATTAGAACCAAAATCAGTATAAGGATCTCCAGCCACATTCGTACCTGAAGGTGTAACTGTAGCACTAAAATCATAAGGAGTAGTAACATCAGGTGTAGATGGTTGATTATTGAAACTAGCTGGAGTAGGTTGACTATTAAAAGTTGGTTGTTGAGATGATTGAGAATTTTCTCTTCTTGTACCAACAAAATCTATATTTTCAACAATAACTTCAGTAATATATCTTCTTTGACCATTTTGGTCATCATAAGTTCTAGTTTGAATTCTACCTTCTACTGCTACTTGACTACCTTGTGATAAATAATTTTTAACTGTTTCTGCTAGTTTTCTCCAAACTACACAGTTAATAAAGTCTGCTTCTCTTTCGCCATTTTGATTAGTAAATGAACGATTTACAGCAAGACTAAAAGTTGCTACTGGAGTATTATTCCCAGTATAACGTAACTCAGGATCTCTTGTTAATCGACCTATTAATATTACTTTATTCATAGTTACCTCTTTTTCTAGTCTTCTTTACGAATAATTAAATGACGTAAAATGTTTTCGTTGATTCCTGCTAAACGATCAAATTCTTTAACAGCTTCATGAGAACCTTCTACTACGAATAAGAAATAATATCCATTTCTATATTTCTTTATTTCATAAGCTAATTCTCTTTGTCCCATAGCTTTTTCTTCAACGATTTTAGCTTCTAAGTTTGTTAAAACTTTTTTTAGATTTTCTGCTTCATTTTTAATTGAAGTTTCCTCTAAATCTGGTTTTACAATAAACATAATCTCATATTTGTTCATTATTTCCACCTCCTTCTGGACATAAGACCTAATAATAGGTAAGGAGTATTTTAAATACTCGTTTGTATTATAACAAAATAAATTAGAAAAGTCTATCTTTTTTAGTTATTAAATCTAAAGTGACAAATATCACCATCTTGCATAATATAATCTTTTCCTTCTATTCTAGCTTTTCCAGCTTCCCTAGTTTTTAACTCACTACCATATTCCATTAAATCATCATAACTAATAACTTCAGCTTTGATAAAGCCTTTTTCAAAATCCGTATGGATAATTCCTGCACATTTTTTAGCATTCATTCCTTTTTTAAAAGTCCAAGCCCTTACTTCATCTTTTCCTACAGTAAAATATGTCGCCAATCCTAATAAATCATAAGTAGCAGAAATTAATTGTTCTAGTCCACTGCTATTCATACCTAATGCTTCTAACATATCTTTTTTATCTATATCACTTAATTCACTTAACTCTTCTTCAATCTTAGCACATAATACCACTACAGAAGCATTTTCTTTCTTTGCATACTCTTTAACCTCTTTTATATAAGAGTTATCTTCTAATCCTATCATACTTTCATCTATATTGGCTACATATATAATTGGCTTTATTGTTAAAAAATTATAAGATTTTAATAATTTTAATTCATCATCTTTAAAGTTTATATGTCTTACCGGCTCATTTTTTTCAAGAGTAGTCTTTATCTTCTCTAATAGTTCATATTCCAATTTTTCTTGTTTATCTTTGCTCATTAAAGCTCTTTTACTAATTTTTCCTAAACGATTAGTAACCATTTCTAAATCACTAATAATAAGCTCTAGATTAATAGTTTCTAAATCTCTTATTGGGTCAACATTACCATCCACATGAATAATTTTTCCATTATCAAAACATCTTACTACTTCAACTATAGCATCAGTTTCTCTTATATGTGATAAAAACTTATTTCCTAACCCTTCTCCTTTACTAGCTCCTCTAACAAGTCCTGCAATATCTGTAAATTCATAACTAGTAGGAATGGTCTTCTTTGGTTCATACATTTCTGTTAACCTATCAAGACGAACATCTTTAACATTAACAACTCCTACATTAGGATCAATTGTCGCAAATGGATAATTTTCTGCTAAAATATGTTGATTAGTAATAGCATTAAATAATGTACTCTTTCCAACATTTGGTAATCCTATAATTCCTGCTTTTAAACTCATAAATAAAACTCCTTCCAAAACAAAAAGAAAATAATATAATTTTCTTTCTTATTTTAATCTAATTAAGACAAATTGTCAAAACTATAATGTTGGATAAACTCCAGGACCTATTGGTAAGCCTATTAAATACCAACCTATTGTTAATAAAATCCAAGAAATTGAAATTATTGTAAAGTATGGCATTACATAAGCAATTGCTTGGTGAATAGTTATTGGTTTTGACTTATCTTTATTATATATATTTAAGTACCCTATATATATTGCAAAAGCAGCTAATAGTGGTGTAATACCGGCAGTCATTGAATCACCTGCTCTTAGAATAAACTGAGCAAATTGTGGTGATATATTAGCTTGCATCATAGCTGGTACCATAACTGGAGCAAATATTTGCCATTTACTAGACGGTGTAGTAACAAATATATTAGCTATAGCTATTAATACTAAAGAAATAATTATAAGTGGTAATGCACTAAAGGAAACACTTCCTAAGATATTAGCACCCCAAGTAGCTATTATTGTTCCAATGTTAGTTTCTCTAAAAATAGAAATAAACTGACTTGCTACAAATAATAACATAACCATTTCTGCACTTGATGTAAACATCTTTTCACAGCCATATATTAATTCCTTATCATTTTTGATTGATTTAGCACCTATTCCATAAGCTATACTTGTAAGAATAAATAATAAACTTATCATATAAGTAAATCCATCTTGAAAATATGAATTAGTACCAAATAATTGACCTA
This sequence comes from bacterium, assembly GCA_014846175.1. GTDB lineage: Bacteria > Bacillota_I > Bacilli_A > RF39 > UBA660 > Onthousia. Next base: position 8,438 of record RKAV01000078.1, read on the forward strand.
AATAAGTATCTTCACTCATATCTAGTAGCATACCACTAGAAGGTAAATTAGGTATTATCATATAGATAAAAGCTATTATGATAATTATTGCTGTAATAAAAGCACATTTAAGCCCTGAATTTTCTCTCTTATCCTGAATAATTTTTTCTTGTTCTAGTTCTTCTTCATCTAAGATTGCTAATTCTTCAGTTTTAATATTTTCCTGATTATCCTTATATTTACCTAATCTCTTAACTATTATAGCTTCTACAATTATAGTTCCAATAATTGAAAGTAAAACTGAAAAAGCAATTATTATAATTAAGTTAGATGTCAAACTAATATGTGTACTTTTATCAATTAATCTAGCAGCTGATGTTGTATAAGGAATTAAGTTAACTTCCATTGAACCTACAAATAAACTTATAGCTGAACCAAAACTAACACCAGAAAAAGCTGCTATTATTCCTACAAATGGATTTCTATTATTTGCTTGAAATATTATTGCTGATAAAGGTATTAATAAAACATAACCAATATCATTTATTAAAGAAGAAACAGTCGCTAGAAAAATAATAATAAAGGTAACTATTCTCTTATCAACTTTTTTTACTTTTTTCGAGATAAGTGTATCAAGAAAACCAGTTGATGATGAAACACTTAATCCTATCAAGGTAAGTACTAACATACCAAACGGAGCAAATGATAAAAAATTACGTAATGCATTACTGAAAATAAACTTCATTCCATCAAAAGTTAACATATTTTTTACTGCTACTAAAACACTTTCGAGTTCATAATTAGATGTGTTAACTTTACTATATGTTCCTTGCATTTGTAAAGCTGATAAAATAGCACTTGCTATTAATGTTAATATAGTTAAGAAAATAAAAACAGTAATTGGATGAAAATAAAATTTTTTAAGTTTCAGTTTTTTCTTGTCCTTCATATAATTTCTCCTCTACTTTCTTAATTTTTTTATTTAATTCTATTCTTGGTATCAATATTGTTCTACCACAATTACAACATTTTAATTTAATATCTACTCCAAGTCGTACTACTTCCCATTCGTTAGCACCACAAGGATGGCCTTTTTTTAGAATTAAATGACTACCTAATTTATAATCATTATTCATTGTGCACCTCTAACTGTGGATATGGTATCTTAATTCCTGCTTCATCTAAAGCTAATTTAAAGTCTTTTTTCATTCTTCTTTCAACCACAAAATTTTTATTAGACTTAGTTTTTAAAACAACTCTATAAATAACTGCAGAATCATCTAGCTTTTCCACTCCCCATAACTCACACTTACCTTTTAGATTATCATAAGTTTTATTAATCTTTTCCATAGTAGCATTTATAACTTTTTCTACTTCATTTAAGTCACTTTCATAACTTACTGATATATCAACTACCGCTAAAGAAGGATTTAAACTATAGTTAATTACTTCGTTTATAGTATGATTAGAGATAATCTTTACAGCACCTTTATAGTCTTTTATTCTAGTTGTTTTAAGTCCCATAGAAATAACATCACCTCTAAATCCATTGATGGATACGTTATCTCCTATTTCAAATTGGTCTTCTAAAAGAATCGCCAATCCTGCTAAAAAATCTTTTGCTACATCTTGAAATGCTAAAGAAAGAACTGCTGTAGCAATACCAAGTCCTGCAAATATTTTGCTAACATCTACATGATACAATGAAAGAATTGATAATATTGTTATAATAATTATAAAATACTTAACAAAATTAGTAATAATACTTTTTGAAGTTTCCAATTTCCTACGATGTTTTGATGATACATTATTTTTAAGTAAAATTTGTTGTAAAATTAAATTGAGCAATCTATAAAATATATAAGCTACCCCTATATAAATAACTGGTTTCAAAATATATAAAAAGACTTCTGAATCTAAAAATGCCTTCATTGTATCACTTCCTTATTATTTATCTAATTGCATAATTTCAAGTATTCTTGTTAAGTCTGCTGCATTTTCAAACTTTATTTCTACTTTATTTTTTTTAATTCTAACCCGTGTACCTAATTTATCACACAAAGTACTTGCTATATAGCTATATTCTGAATCGCTAGCTTCTCTTCTTCTAATTTCTTTTTTTCTATGAAATTCAACTGGTGAATTTGTCATGTTTTCTAGTTGTCTAACACTTAATTTTTTTTCTACTGTTTCATTTGCTAGTCTTTTAATTTGTTCTTTATCTGATAATTTACTTAAAATTCTAGCATGTCCCATAGATAATTCTTTAGTAATTATCATATCTTTTACTTCTTCTGGTAAAGATAATAATCCCATCATATTAGTAATATGACTACGGCTCTTACCTACTTTTTTAGATAATTCTTCTTGGGTTAAATTTAATTCTTGTTGCAATTTTTTATAAGCCATTGCTTCTTCCATAGCATTTAAATCTTCTCTTTGGAGATTTTCAAGTAATGCTATTTCCATCATTTGTTCATCATTTAGTTCTTTTACAATAGCTGGTATTTTATCAAGTCCAGCCATTCTACTAGCAAGAACTCTTCTTTCCCCAGCAACTATTTCATAGCCTTTTATACTTTTCTTAGCTATAATTGGTTGAAAAACTCCATGTTCTTTAATAGAAGAAGCTAAGTCTTGTAGTGCTTCCTCATCAAATGTTTTTCTTGGCTGATAAGGATTACTACGTAATTGATCTAAATCTAAATCAATAATTTCATTTTTAGGTGTAGATTCTATAATTTTTTCTTCTACTTTATTTATATCTATTTGCTCAGTATTGAATAACTCTTCTAGTCCTTTACCCAAGGCTCTTCTTTTAGTTTCCATTACGATCAATCACTTCCTTTGCTAAATTTAAATATGCTTCACTACCCTTACTCTTAGGGTCATATACTATTATTGGTTCTCCATGACTTGGTGCTTCTGTTAATCTTATTAATCTTGGAATAATAGTATTGTAAACTTTTTCTTTAAAAAATTTTCTAATATCTTCTACAACCTCAAACCCTAAATTAGTTCTTGAATCTAACATAGTTAGTAAAACTCCTTCTATATCTAAATTTGGATTTAATTGTTTCTGAGCAAGTCGTACAGTATTTAATAATTGCATAATTCCTTCTAGGGCAAAGAATTCACATTGAACAGGAATAATAACTGAATCACTAGCAGTTAAAGCATTAGTAGTAATTAATCCTAGAGAAGGGGGACAATCTATAATAATGAAATCAAAATTATCTTTTACATCTTGCAAGTGCTGTTTTAATTGTGCACCTTTAGCAAAGCCAGGCTCTTGTTGACTTTTTTCTAATAATTCTATATCAAGTCCTGCTAGATTTATAGTAGCTGGCAAAACATATAATTGTTTATATTTAGTTTTTATCATGGCTTCTAAACAAGTACATCTTCCTGTTAACACATCATAAATACTATTGTTTATATCTCCTTTATTTATTCCAACTCCTGTTGTTGTATTTCCTTGTGGATCTAAATCAATTAATAAAACTCTTTTACCTAAATAGGAAAGAGAAGCAGATAAATTAATACTAGTAGTAGTCTTACCTACTCCTCCTTTTTGGTTTACTAATGATATGACTTTTCCCATTTTTATCACTCGTTTCTTTCATAACTCTATTTAATTGTATCAAAAATAGCTTATTATGAAAATAATTTTTAGGAAAAAAAGTAGATTTCTCTACTTTAACTATTCTTCATTTTTAGCTATTTTAATAACTATTTGATAGTTCTTTTCAAAATTCATTTCTTCACTATCAACTCTAAATCCAGATTGTTCTATTTTCTTAATGGCATCACGTACAGTATCTAAGCAACCATTAAAATCAAGTTTAGTTACTTCTTTCTCTTCCACTGCTTTTTTACCCATTATTTTTTCTATATCATCAGAGAAAATAGGATTATGAGCAAAAGGATTATTATATGTATCTAAATAAGGAACTTCATTCTTATCTTCTACTGGTTTCTCCTGTACATTTGTATTTAGTAAAGCTTCATTTGTTGGTGTATTAACATTTGGATTAGTACTTGATAATAACAAAGCATCTAGTGCAGATTGATTACTAGGAGCTGACGACTGATTAACTTGTGTACTAGTCGTGTTAGGAGTAGGAGAATCTGGTTGAAAAAACTTAAAATTATTATTTATATTTTGTTCAGTATTATTTTCACTTGTTGGATTTACTTTTAATAAATTATCTAATCCCATAGTAGTTTTTTCTTCACCTGTATTAATATCTTGAGCATTATTTCTAAGTTCATCTAAATTAAATTCTGAACTAGCTGTACTCTTTAATAATGGATCTTGTATATCAGCTATTTTTTGATTTCCATAATCTATAAATTTAGGTGGAGTACTATAGTCAATATCTATCTCACTATTAGTATTATTAGTAGTAGGTTTTTGAGAATTTACAGAAGGATTAGGAGCAGGATTATTATTTTCTAAATTTAGATTTGGTAATTTTGGAACACTTATGTTTGCATTTTCATTTACTGATACAGGTTCCCTATTTAATAATTTTTCTAAATCCGCTGTAGATATATTTTCTTTAGGTTTAGGATTAATTTCTTCTTCTAGTTCCCTAACCGTCATTTTATTAGCAATAATTTTATTAAGTAATTGCTTTTGTTTTTCTTGATTATCAACTGTTAATAAAGCTCTAGCATGACGTTCTGATATTTTTTCTTTCAATAAAGCATCTTGAACCTCATCAGATAATGATAAAAGTCTTAGTTTATTGGCAACTGCACTCTGGCTTTTCCCCATAGTTTTAGCTAATTCCTCTTGTGTCATTTGATCTAATTCTAATATTTTTTGATAAGTTCTAGCTTCTTCTATTGGATTTAAATTTTTTCTTTGTAAATTTTCAAGAAGAGCTACTTTACTACTTTCTTTATCGTCTAAATTACGAACAATAGCTGGTATTTTAGTAAGTCCCGCTAAAGCACTAGCTTTATATCTACGTTCTCCTGCAACAATTTCATATTTATTTCCTATATTGCGAACAATTATTGGTTGAATTACCCCATGTTCTTTGATAGAAACAGCTAATTCTTTCAATGCTTTTTCATCAAATATTTGTCTTGGTTGAAATCTATTTGGAATTATATCATCTAAGTATAAATATACAACTTCATTTTCATTATTTTGCATTAACATCCCTCACTTTATTCTTTCTAATCTTTCTATGATAACATTATAACATCAAAAGAATAATTAATCTAGCAATTAATTATATTTTATCTTCAAAATAGTTCTATTACTTCCCTCTTTTGGTAACTTAAATTCTACTTTACTATCTAAAATATAGTTTTTTCTTTTAAGAATTGGCTGAGCCATTTCTAATTCTTCTACTACATTGCCTTTCATAGCAACAAAATAACCATTTTTCTTTACAAGTGGCATAGTCCAAGATAATAATTTAGATAAATTAGCTACTGCTCTTGCAGTAACTATATCATATTTATTACCTTTTCTAGCTAAGTCTTCAGCTCTTACATGAATAGCTTCTATCCCATTCAAATTTAAATCTTTAATTACTTTATTCAGATAATTAACTCGTTTTTGCAAAGCATCTACTAATGTTATTTCTAAGTTTGGATAAAATATTTTTAAAACTAAGCCTGGAAAACCAGCACCAGTTCCAACATCACATAATGTTAAGTTGCCAGTCAAATCACAAACTTTAGTTATAGTTAAACTATCATAGAAATGTTTTAAATAAACATCAGCTTTTGATATTATTCTAGTTAAATTCATTACTTTATTTTCTTCTATCATTATTTCATATAGTTTTTCAAGTTTTGATAATTGTTCCTCTGTTGAATTGATTCCTAATTGTTTTACTTGTTCCACAAATTCAGTTTCAGTCATTTTTTCTTTCCCCTTTTTTTAAATAAACCATTATTATAGCAATATCTGCCGGATTAACTCCACTTATTCTACTTGCTTGAGCTAGTGTTTCTGGTTCTACTGCCTTTAATTTTTCACGAGCTTCACTAGCAATATTTTTTATATCATCATAAGAAATATTAGCAGGTATCTTTATTTTTTCTAAGTCTAACAACTTTTTAGTATCTTTTTCTTGTTTTTTAATATAGCCTTCATACTGAACTTGAATTTCTACTTCTTCTTTTTCTTCTTTTGAATAAGGAAATTCTTTAAAATTTTCTATATCACTAAAAGATAATTCTGGTCTTTTTAACAAATCATATAGTGTTATACCATCTTTTAAACTAGATGTTCCTAAGTTTTCTAACAATATATTAGTATCTTTTGTAGGTGTTATCTTTTCATTCTTTAAAATGTTTTTTATCTTTTCAATATTACTTTTCTTTTCATTAAATTTCTTATAAGTTTCTTCATCAATTAAACCTATTTGATAACCATAGTCTCTTAATCTTAAATCAGCATTATCATTTCTTAATAGTAATCTATATTCTGCTCTTGAGGTTAAAAGTCTATAAGGATCTTTTACTCCTTTAGTTACTAAGTCATCAATTAAAACACCTATATATGATTCACTTCTATTAAGAATTAATGGTTCTTTTCCTTCTATTTTTAAGCTCGCATTTATCCCTGCAATTAATCCTTGACCAGCAGCTTCCTCATAACCACTTGTTCCATTTATTTGACCAGCTGTATAAAGTCCTTCTATTAATTTTGTTTCAAGACTGCGTTTAATTTGTTTAGAATCAATAGCATCATATTCAATTGCATAAGCATATCTTAAAATTTTAGCATTTTCTAACCCTTTTAAGCTATGAACCATTTCTTCTTGAACATATTCAGGCATACTTGTCGAAAATCCTTGCAAATATATATCATCATATGATAAACTTTCCGGTTCTAAAAATAATTGATGACGTTCTTTATCACTAAATCTTACTACTTTATCTTCTATTGATGGACAATATCTTGGACCTACTCCTTCAACATAACCACCATACATACTAGATTCCTTTAAATGTTCTTTTATAATTTCATGAGTTTTACTATTGGTATAAACTAAGTGACAAGGTATTTGATAGTGATATGCTAAAGCATCATTATTATCATAAGAAAAAGTTAAATTTTCTTTACTACCTTCCTCTATCGCTACTTTATCAAAATCTATACTACTTCTTTCAATTCTTGGAGGAGTTCCTGTTTTTAATCTTTTAATAGTAAATCCTAACTCTTTTAATTTAGTACTTAAAAATTTACTTTCTTTTTCTCCATGTGGTCCTTCAGACTTTTTTTTGCTACCTATTAAAATAGAACTTCTTAAATAAGTACCAGTAGTTAATATTACCGCTTTACTATTAATCTTTGTGCCATCTGCTAAAATAACTCCACCAATCTTACCATCTTCTACTATTAAATCTTCTACAAATGCTCCTATCAACTCTAAATTTTCTTGATTTTTAAGAGTTTTCTGCATTTCCTTTTTATATAAAACTTTATCAGCTTGAGCTCGTAAAGCTTGAACTGCTTTTCCTTTTTTAGTATTTAATATCTTCATTTGAAGAGAACTTTTATCAGTATTTTTAGCCATCTCTCCACCTAAAGCATCTATTTCTCTTACCACTATACCTTTAGCAGGTCCTCCTATAGAAGGATTACATGGCATATCAGCAATATTATCTAGATTTCCACTTATTAATAATGTTTTATGATTTTTTCTAGCACAAGCAAGAGCAGCTTCACAACCGGCATGTCCTCCTCCTACTACAATTATTTCATAACTCATCTAAATCACTTCCCTACACAAAAATTTTCAAACAAAGTATCAAGTAATTCCTCATCATAAACTTCACCAGTAATAGTACCTAATTCGTTTAATACTTCCTGTAAATCAATTTCTATAAGTTCTAATGGTAAATTACTTTTTATATTTTCTCTTATTTTTAACAAAGTTTCAAGAGCTCTATTAGCACAGGTCAATTGTCTATTGTTTGCTAAGAATATATCCGTTTCTTCTAACATATCTAGAGAAAACATCTTGATTATTTCCTCTTTTAAAGAATCTAGGCCTTCCAAAGAATTAGTATTAGTAGATACAATATGATAAAAATCAAAGCTAGATTTATTTATTTTATTAGCTAGGTCATCTTTATTTAAAACAATTATTGTCTTATCTTTATTTAATCTAGTAATTAATTCTTTATCTTCTTTTGTTAATTCTTCATTTATATTAAATACTGCTAAAACCAAATCAGCTTCTTCTAATAATTCAAGACTTTTCTCTACACCTATTTTTTCTACAACGTTATCAGTATTCCTAATGCCAGCAGTATCTATTAATGATAATTCCACTCCATTTATAAATACTGTACCTTCTACTATATCCCTAGTAGTTCCTTCTATATCAGTTACTATAGCTTTTTCCTGATTAATTAAAGTATTTAAAATACTACTTTTTCCTACATTTGGTCTTCCTACAATAACCGTTTTTATACCACTTTTTACTATTTGATGACTTTTACTCTCTTCAATAGTTTTTTGTAATTTTGGAATTAACTTTTCTACTTCTTTCTCTATATCTTTCTTGGTTACCTCTTCAATATCATAATACTCTGGATAATCAATATTTACCTCTATATTAGCTATTAGTTTTTTTAAAGGCTCTCTAAATGAATGAATATAATTCTTTAATTTTCCTTCTAAGGAGTTCATTGCTAGTTTTCGTTGATTATCACTTTTACTATCAATTAAATCCATTATAGCTTCTGCTTCTGTTAAATCTATTCTTCCATTCAAAAATGCTCTTTTAGTAAATTCACCTTTTTCTGCTACTCTTATTCCAATTTCTTGTAACAAAGAAAAAACTGCTAATGTAGAATTTATTCCACCATGACAATTAATTTCTACCACATCTTCCCTAGTAAATGTTTTAGGAGATTTCATAACACTTACCAAAACCTCATCTATTTTTTCATTTCCTTTTTTTATATATCCATAATTGATTGTATGTGTATCTACTTTTTCTAAATCTTTTCCACTAAATATTTTATTAACTAAACGTATTGAATCTTTTCCACTTACTCTAATAATAGAAATAGCTCCTACTCCTAACTTGGTAGCTATTGCTGCTATTGTATCTTCATTATAATTTATCATTCTTATAAACTTTCTCCTTTATATTCTTTTTTACACCTAATGATAATAAGGCATCTTCACCAAAAAAAGCTTCTTGTTCCCTGGAAGATAAGTTAAACTTATCATCAAAAGATATATCGTCTAAACTTTCAAATTTTCTAGCTGACTCATTAACCACAATTCCTGTTAAATTATAACTCATCTCTAACTTTTTTTGAGTCAAAGTTGGAATTATTTGTTTAAAGTCTACCAAAGAATAATTTTGGGGATTTTCATAAACTGCTACTCCATATTTATTAGCAACTATCTTATCACCTTCCATATATTTCATTTGATGCAACTTTTGTTCAGCATTATCCACATACTTTAAAATAGAATCATAAGAAATAGAATTTATACCATTATCTAGTAAGATTTTAAAAGCATTTCTAAGAATTACTGATAATCCATAATGAGTACTACTTAATCCTTTTTGCTTATTATCATCATATTTATTAAATAAGGTCCCATCTTCCCCTAATTCTAAACTGTTTAAATATTTATCAAATAATTGTTTTTCTTTCAATAACTCACAGTATTTCAAATATTCAAATACTTTAGGTTCTATTAATAGAGATTCAATATTATTTTGAATAGCTTTAATATCATTTTTATTTTGCTTTTTTAATTCATCCAAACTTATTTGTTCCATTATATCACTTCTTTCAATTTGACTATATTATAGTAAAAACTAAATTCAAAGTAAAGAAAAAGAAGAACTAATCTTCTCTAGGTTTAATAACTACACATCTATTTGGTTCTTCTCCTACACTTTCCGTGTAAACTTTCTTGCTATTTGTTAATACATTATGAACAATTCTTCTTTCATAAGAATTCATAGAATCCATCTTTACTTCTATTTTTGTTGTTGCTACTTCTTTAGCTAAACGTTTTGCTAAATTTTCTAAATATTGTTCGTTTTTTTCTTTATAATCAGATACATCTAGAAAAAATTTATAATTAATTCCTGTTTCTATATTAACAATTTGTCTAAGTACTATTTGTAGTGCTTCAAGATTTTTTCCACCTTTTCCTATAAGTAAAGAATCATTATTAGAATAAATTCTATAGGTAGGAATATCTTGTTCTAACTTAATTTCCACTTCTACTTGATAACCCATTTCTCTTAAAATAGTAATTAATTTTTCTTTAATAAAATTCTTAATTTCGCCTTTTTCTATTACTTCTATTTCACATTTTTTAGAAAGTAATGTTTTCTTCTCATCTACAACATTAATTACTAAGTTTTTTTCTAATTCGTGTAATTCAATTTTTGCCTTATTTACAGCTTCTTCATAAGTTTTTCCTACAAATCTATATTTTTTCATCTTATTTTGTCGCTCCTTTAACCGTAAGGCTAGTTTGTATAATCATAAACAAGTTTTGAATTACCCAATATATTCCTAATGCTGATGGCATGAACAATGCTGTAAAGATAATCATAACACTCATCATTATAGGCATCATTTTCATTGACGGATCTTGTGTTGCAGTCCCATTCATTTTAAATGTATAAATAGTAGTAACACCAATCAAGACTATTAATATAATATAGGCATAAAATGTTGATGTCCCAAATCCAACTACTGGAGTAGTTCCTAGTTGTAAGCCAATGAATTTATCTTCAAAAATAGCAGGTACTCTATTAATTGCCTCATAAAAGGCTAAGAATAGCGGTAATTGAATAAATGAAACTAAACAACTACTTAATGGATTAAAATTATATTTCTTATAAACCATCAACATTTCTTGATTTTGTCTTACCATAGAAGCTTCATCAGTTTTTCCCTCATATTTTTTTCTAATTCTTTCTAATTCAGGGCTAGCTTTTTTCATTAGTTCTGATTGAATAGCCATTTTTCTAGTAAATGGAAACAACACAAATCTTAAAATTATAGTTATAATAATGATACTAATAGCAAAACTACCAACTAGCTTACCTAATTTTAATATTATAAAAGCTAATGGTTTTACAAAAATTGAAGTCCATAATCCTTCATATCCCCCTGATGTAATTTTAAAATTATCACATTTTGGTAATTTTTCTACTTTAACTTTATTTTTTTCATAAATTTTAATTGTTCTTTCATTTTCAGGCTGACATAAAATATTTTTTGTTAAAGATTGTCCTGTTTCCGGATTTTTAACCGCCTGTTTTTTATTATCAACAAGAGTTGTAGTACAACCTGTCAATAAAAATGTTACCATAACTAATATTAATATTCTTTTTATTTTTAATTTCCTTTTATTTTTCATCTATATATTCCCTTCTTTATTTTTATCTAGTGTTAATACTTAATAATAAACTAAATAATTCTTCTTTCAATATATTATATTTTTTATTCAAAGAACCCTTCCTATTTATTATAATACAATCATAGCCATTTTTATAGTCTTTTTTAAATTCTGATACTATAGCTCTTGTCCTTCTTTTTAACTTATTTCGAATAACAGCCTTACCAAGTTTTTTAGGTGTTGCTATTCCATATTTAGCAAATAAGCCTTCTTTTTTACGATAAAATACAATAAAGCTATTATTCTTTCTATATGGACAACTTTTTATTAATTCATCAAATACTTGGCTTTCCTTTATTATATATTCCTTATTCATATAGAACCCCTTTCCTAAAAGGAAAAAACCACTGTAAAAACAGTGGAACCTATTTTGCTAATTCTTTACGACCTTTTTGTCTTCTACTATTTAAAATTTTACCTGCTGAAACTTTACGAGCAAAAAAACCATGTTTCTTAGCTCTTTTACGTTTGTTTGGTTGATACGTTCTTTTCATACTTCCACCTCCAGACATGAAATCTACATTATTATAATAATAATCTATTTTATTTGTCAAGGATAATCAAAGAGAAAGATAAATTTTTGTGAATAATCTATAGATACTACCTTAAGACTAATTATCTTTATTATAGTTTTCCACAGTTTGCACATACTGTGGAAAACTATAATGCACATGTGGAAAAGAAAATTGTGGAAATTGTGGAAAACCATTTATATTCAATAAATATCAGTATTTTGCTTGTGGATAAGTCTGTGAAAAACCTGTGGAAAAAATTTTTTTACTATTTTCTATTTCCTTTTTCCACAATTTAGAGTATCATAATGGTGGTTTATGTGAACAGGGGAGTGATAAAGTTGAATGTGGACATTATATGGAATAACGTATTAAAAGAAATTAAAGAAGAACTTTCTTCCCTAGCATTTTCTACGTGGTTTCAAGAAGTTAATCTTAAAGATTTAAAAGACGATACAGCAATTATCATTGTACCAATGTCCATACATAAAAAACATTTACATGATAATTATCAAGAACTAATAAAAAATGCCCTAAATAAGGTAACGGGAACAACCTTTGAATTAGAGTTTTTTTTAGAAGAAGAATTTAAAGAAAAAAAGGAAACTGAAAAAGAAGAAATTAAAAATAACGAAGCGCCAGAATTTAAACAAAAATCTAATTTAAACCAAAATTATACATTTAATAACTTTATTGTTGGTAATAGTAATAAATTTGCCCAAGCTGCTGCACTGTCTGTTGCAGAAAATCCTGGGAAAATTTACAACCCATTGTTCATTTATGGCAATAGTGGTCTTGGAAAAACACATTTAATGCACGCAATTGGTAATTACATAATTTTAAACTCAAACAAAAAAGTTTTATATGTAACAAGTGATCAATTTAGAGATGACTTTGTATCAATAAATAGAAAAGACCAAGATGGTACTAACTTTAATTATAAAGAGTTTTTTAAAAACAAATATAGAAATATAGATGTCCTTATAATTGACGACATACAATTTTTAGGTGGAGCTAATCAAACACAGCAAGAATTCTTTCACACGTTTACTAACTTATATAATGATAGTAAACAAATAATTGTTTCATCAGACAGATCTCCAAATGATTTAAAGTTATTAGCTGAACGCCTTAGAACAAGATTTTGTTGGGGATTAACAGTTAACATAGGCCCTCCGGATTTTGAATTAAGAAAAGAAATACTTAGAAAAAAAATAGTAGCTGGTAATTTTGAAGCCGAAATTCCAGAAGAAGTAATTGAATATATTGCTTCAAATATGGGAAGCGATGTAAGACAATTAGAAGGATCAATTACACGATTGGTAGCTTATTCAACAATAATGGGTGGTGCAAAAATCAATTTAAATTTAGCAATTGAGGCATTAAAAGACTTTATAAATAAGGGGATGAATGAAAAAAATGACATTGCTAGAATTCAAAAAATAGTAGCTGAATTTTTTCAAATATCTGTCGAAGACATTCGATCCAAAAAAAGAAGTAGTAACATTGCCTTTCCTAGACAAATAGCTATGTATCTATGTAGACAATTAACAAATGAGTCTTTTCCCAAAATAGGAACTGAATTTGGTGGAAAAGATCATTCAACTGTCATGCATTCAGTGGAAAAAATTGAAATTGAAATAAATAATAATAAAGATTTAGCTGGGATTATAGATAAATTATCTAGTGACCTAAAATAAAGCCTGTGGAAAACTTAAAAGTTTTCCACAAGTTTTCCACAAGTAAAATTTTAAGAATATGTTATAATACAAAGGAAATTAAAAGTTTTCCACAGTTTCCACAGTATTAATAATAATATATAATAATAAAAGAAAGAAGGAATATAAAATGAAATTTTCAATTAAAAAAGAAATATTATTAGAAGCACTTAATAAAGTGTCAAAAGCAATATCAACAAAAAATGTAATACCAGTATTAGCAGGAGTCAAATTTCATCTTACCAAAAAGAAATTAACTCTTACTGCTAGTGATAATGATATTACAATAGAAACCTCAATACCATGTGACAATGAAAACATTATCTTAAAAGAAGAAGGAAGTATTATTATTCAAGGAAAATATATATTAGATATAGTTAGAAAATTACCGGATCCATTTATTAATATAGAAGTAGTAGATGATTTAAAAATACTAATATATACTGAAAACAGTGAATTTAACTTAAATGGTATTAGTGAAAAAGAGTATCCTACTATTGAATTGATAGAAAGTAAAAATCATATTGAATTATCTAAAACAATATTAAAAGAAATAGTAAATCAGACAGCCTTTGCAACAAGCATAGATGAAAATAAAGCTGTACTAAATGGTATAAATTTCAATATTATTGGTAATATATTAGAATGTAATGCTACTGATTCATATCGTTTAGCAAGAAAAGTTATACATTTATCAACAACTTCTGAAGAAGATATGAATATTGTTATTCCTAGTAGAAATCTTGTTGAATTTACAAGAATATTAGGTGAAAACGATGACAAAATTGAAGTACATATTTTTAATAATAAAATATTATTTAAAAATCAAAGTTTACTATTTCAATCACGCCTAATAAATGGTACATATCCAAACACTTCTAATTTACTACCTAAAGAAGATCAAGTAAAATTACATTTTAATATAAATGATTTTTATAATGTTGTTGATAGAGTGAGTATATTAACAAGTGATAAGGATAAAAATATAGTTACAATGGAAACTAATGGAGATAAATTGATAATGAAATCATCTAGTGTAGAAATTGGTCGTGTTGAAGAAAAAATGAATATTCAAAAAGACCGTGATTTAGATATTAAGATTTCCTTTAGTGCAAGATATATGATGGATGCTTTAAAGTCATTTTCTACAGATACTGTTGAATTATCGTTTGTTGGAGAAATAAAACCAATTGTATTAAAAAGTAGTGAAGATGATAGTTTAACTCAATTAGTTTTACCAATAAGAACATACTAAAATTAGAAAAAATGATAAAAAACTACTAAAAATACTGTTTTTTTTCATTTTTTTTATTATTTTCGACAAAAAACGATAAAATTCGACAATATAATATAGTAGACTGATAGCAAACATTTTAATGTTTTAATGTTTTAGGGGGGAAATTATGAAAGAATATGAAATCAATGATGCTACTTTAGCAATCATGCCAAACACGGATACTACATCTATTGTAGTAGAAAGTGACGTCAAGTATAATGTGGAGGCTATACCATTAAAAATTGTCGATTATAGTTGCAAGTATTTTGGTAGTTCCTACATAGGTCGAAGGGAGGGGTCAAAACAGATATTAAAAACTTCATACAAATTACCTATTATGATAGAAGATAGTAGAAATATTATTTTCTTTCCAACGATATCACCAGATGAGACAAATTGTTCTTGGATTGCATTGAATAAAATATTTGATATAAATCCAGTAAAAGATGATAAAAGTTATACAGAAGTTATATTTGATAATGGAAGAAAGATAAATGTTCCAATTTCATACAAATCAATGGAAAATCAAATATTAAGAGCAAGTCGTTTGGAATCGGTAATTAGAAATAGAAAAAATAAATAAGGAAGATTTATAGACGCTTTCATGAAATCATATTATTTCATGAAGCTCTTTTTTTGTATAAGAAGAGTTCTTTTGTTAGTAAAACTATTGTAAACACTATTTCAATTTACAATAAAAATTAAGAATAAAAATGATATATGTAGTTCTTTTATTTATTACATAGCATTATTTTATGTATTATCATTTGAATAGTAATATAAAAATTATAAAAAAGTGTTTTTTTTATATTTAATTTAGGGCAAATATGTTATAATATTCTTGCGTGTATAGGTATACCAAAAAAAGGCTAATACAAAAGTATGGAGGTTTATTTTACTTAAAATGATAATCAAAAAGCTAAAATTAGTTAATTTTCGTAATTATAGTAAAGTGGATTTGAATTTTGGATGTAACATGAATATATTTATTGGTGAAAATGCATCAGGAAAAACCAATATAATAGAATCATTGGTTGTTTTATCACTTACAAAATCTTATAAAAATATTAGTGATAGTGATTTAATAAAATTTTCAAAAAAAAAATCTAAAATAATTGGATATATTCAATGTAATAACTATTTTAAAAATTTAGAAATTGAAATTACAGAAAAAGAAAAACAAGTCAAGCTTAATAATACCAGAATTTATTGTTTAGCAAATTATATATCTAATTTAAATATTATAATTTTTAAACCTGATGACTTAGAATTAATAAAAGGTTCACCTAATATTCGTAGGAATTTATTGAATATGGAGTTGAGTCAACTTTCACCTTTGTATTTAAATACTTACAATCAATATAATAAAATATTAAAGACACGTAATGAGTATTTAAAAGTCCTTTTTACTAATAATATTGCTGATAAAAGGTATTTTGACATTCTAACTGAGCAATTAATTGAAAAAGCAGTTATTATTTATAAACTCAGAAAGGAATATTTAGACACAATCAATAAAAATATTAATATTATTTTTAAAAATATTACTAGTGAAGAAAAATTGTCAATATTATATAAACCTAATATTTTTTTTAGTGATTATGAAAATGATAGTTTAAAGGAAACAATGAATGAAATTTTAAGTAGAAATTATCAGAGAGAGCTACACCTTGGTATGACTCTATTTGGTCCTCATCGTGACGATTTTCAGTTTCAATTTAATGGAATGGATATGAAATTATTTTCTTCACAAGGTCAGCAAAAAAGTGCAGTATTGTCATATAAATTGTCAATTATACCAATATTTGAAGAAAAAAATGGTACAAAGCCGGTTTTATTGTTGGATGATATTTTCAGTGAACTTGACTTAAAAAAGAGAAATAGGTTATTAAAATATGTTAATCAAGGTATACAAAGTATTATAACAACTACTGATTTAAAAAACATTTCTAAAAATTCATTAAAAAATGCAACAATATTTAAAGTAAGTAATGGTAACGTTGAAAGGAGTAATAATTAATGGAAAAAGAGAATTTGAAAAAATATGATTCTTCAGCTATTCAAGTATTAGAAGGTCTAGAAGCTGTAAGAAAAAGGCCTGGTATGTATATTGGAACAACAAGTAGTAGGGGATTACATCATCTAGTATGGGAAATCGTTGATAATGCTATTGATGAAGCATTAGCAGGATATTGTACACACATTGAAGTAACTATTGAAAAAAACAACAGTATTACTGTTAAAGACGATGGACGTGGTATACCTGTAGATATACATCCAAAGACTGGAAAGAGTACTGTAGAAACGGTATATACAGTATTACATGCCGGTGGAAAATTTGGTGGAGGTGGATATAAGGTATCTGGTGGTCTTCATGGAGTTGGTGCCAGTGTAGTCAATGCTTTGTCTACATATCTAGAAGTAAAAGTATATAAAAATGGTCATGTTTATTACCAAAAATATACTAACGGTGGACATCCAGTTGAACCTTTAAAAATTATAGGTGATTGTGATGAAGACCGTACAGGAACAACAGTAACATTTTTACCAGATGCATCTATTTTTCAGGAAACTACTGTATTTGATTATGATATATTACGAAATAGATTACGTGAGCTTGCATTTTTAAATCGTGGTCTTAGAATTACACTATATGATGATAGAGAAGCAAATAAAAAAGAATCCTTTTGTTATGAAGGTGGAATTCGTGAATATGTTGAACTTCTAAATAAATCAAAAAAACCAATACATGATACAATTATTGATGTAACAGGACAAGAAGGAGACGTTATGCTAGAAGTTGCTTTACAGTATAATGAAACTTATAGTTCTAGTATTTATTCATTTGTTAATAATATAACAACTCCTGAAGGTGGAACTCATGAAGATGGAGTTAGGCTAGCTCTTACAAGGATACTTAATAAATATGCTCAAAGTAGTGGCATGATGAAAGATAAGGACGATTCCTTAACTGGTGACGATGTTAAAGAAGGATTAACAATGATTGTTTCTATAAAACATCCTAATCCACAATTTGAAGGACAAACAAAAACTAAGCTTGGAAATAGTGAAGTTCGTGGTATAACAAATAGAATCTTTTCAGTAAATCTTGAAAGATTTTTAATGGAGCACCCAGATGAAGCAAAAATAATTATAGAAAAAGCCATGACAGCTTCAAGAGCTAGAGTAGCAGCCAAAAAAGCAAGGGAGTTAACGAGAAGAAAAGGTGATTTAGATGTTACTAACTTCTATGGAAAATTATCTGATTGTAAGAGTAAGGATGCCTCAGAAAGCGAAATATTCTTAGTAGAAGGTGATTCTGCTGGTGGTTCTGCTATAAAGGGTAGAGATAGTATGACCCAAGCAATTTTACCATTAAGAGGAAAGATACTTAATGTTGAAAAAGCAAGATTAGATAGAGCTTTATCTAATGAAGAAATTCGTACTATTATAACAGCTTTTGGCACTGGTATAGGTGAAGAATTTGATTTATCAAAGCTTAGATACAATAAAATTATTATTATGACAGATGCTGATGTAGATGGTAGTCATATTAGAGTATTACTTTTAACCTTATTTTACCGCTTTTTTAAGCCAATTGTTGAAGCTGGACACGTATATGCCGCTCAACCACCATTATTCGTTATAAAGCATGGAAAAACTATTAAATACGTTTTAAATGAGCAAGAAAGAGATGAATACCTAGCAACACTTTCTCCAAATACTAAATATGATATAGCTAGAATGAAAGGTTTAGGAGAAATGGATGCTGAAGAATTAAATGAAACAACAATGGATATTCACAAGAGAGTATTAAGGCAAATAACGGTTGAAGATGCCTTAGCTGCTGATGAAACTTTCTCTAAATTAATGGGTGAGGAAGTAGGTCCTAGAAGAGAATTTATTGAAACAAATGCAACTTATGTTGAAAACTTAGATATATAGGAGGAAAAGATGGATCGATTAGAAACAAATAATATAGTTAAAGAAGTTCAAGATTCCTTTTTGGAATATTCAATGAGTGTAATTGTAGCTAGAGCACTTCCTGATTTAAGAGATGGTCTTAAGCCTGTTCATCGTCGAATTTTATACTCTATGTTTGAGTCTGGATATACACCAGATAAACCACATAGAAAGAGTGCTAAAACGGTAGGGGAAGTTATGGGTAATTACCATCCACATGGTGATAGTTCTATCTATGAGGCTATGGTAAGAATGGCTCAAGACTTCTCTTATAGATATATGTTAATTGATGGACATGGCAACTTTGGTAATATCGAAGGTTATGGAGCTGCAGCAATGCGTTACACAGAAACTAGACTTTCTAAAATATCACTTGAATTATTGAGAAATATTAATAAAAATACAGTTAATTTTGTTCCAAATTTTGATGAAACTACTAAAGAACCTGAAGTTTTACCTTCAAGGTTTCCAAATATTTTAGTAAATGGAACAACTGGTATAGCCGTAGGTATGGCAACTAACATTCCACCTCATAACTTAGGAGAAGTAATAGATGGATGTGTTGCTTATATTGATAATCATGATATTACACTAGATGAATTAATGAAATATATTAAAGGACCAGATTTTCCGACTGGTGCAAATATTTTAGGAAATAGTGGTATAAGAAAAGCATATGAAACAGGACGTGGCTCTATTACAATAAGAAGTAAAGCCACGATAGAAGAAAAAAATGGTCGCCATTATATAATAATTGATGAGGTTCCATACGGTGTTAATACTTTAGAGTTAAAAAATAAGGTTGCAGAACTTGTTCACAATAAGACAATTGAAGGAATATCTGATTATCATTCAGATTTAAAAAATGGTATTAAAATAACTATTACTTTGAAAAAGGACGCTAATGCTCAGGTTGTATTAAATAAATTGTTTAAACATACTGCTTTTCAGACAACTTATGGAATAATATTTCTAATGTTAGATCAAGGAGTTCCAAAGACTTTAGGATTAAAAGATATTATAGTAAAGTATATTGACTATCAAAAAGAAGTAATAATTCGTAGAACAAAGTATGATTTAGATGTAGCAGAGAAAAGAGTACATATTTTAGAAGGATTAAAAATAGCTCTTGATCATATTGATGCAGTTATTAAATTAATTCGTGGTTCAAAAACTGATGAAGAAGCTCGTTCTGGATTAATTAATCAATTTGGATTAACAGAAATTCAAGCAAATTCAATTCTAGAAATGAAATTACGTCGTTTAACTGGATTAGAACGTGAAAAGATAGAAAATGAGTTAAATGAATTGTTAAAGACTATTGAAAAACTTAAAGAAATATTAAGTAGTGATGAAAATATTTTGAAAGTTATAAAGGAAGAATTACTAGAGATAAAAGACAAGTACGCTGATGAAAGACGTACTAATATAGATATGACTGCTATAGAATATATAGAGGATGAGTCTTTAATTCCTGTGGATGATATAATAGTAACTTTAACTAATAAGGGTTACATTAAGCGTATGAAGTCAGATACATATAGAACTCAAAATAGGGGTGGAGTTGGAATAAAGGGTATGGCAACTAATGAAGAAGATTTTGTCGAACAAGTAATTCCAATGAAAACACATGATTATCTATTATTCTTTTCAAATAATGGAAAAGTATATAGATTAAAAGGTTATGAAATTCCAGAATTTAGTAGACAGTCAAAAGGAATACCAATAGTTAATTTATTATCATTAAATAAAAATGAAAACATACGTTCGATGATTGAGCTAGATTCGAATGAAGACAAAAGTAAATATTTATTATTTGCTACAAAAAATGGATTGGTTAAAAGAACAGCTATTGAAGAATTTAATAATATAAGAAAAAGTGGAAAAATTTCAATAATATTAAAAGAAAATGACGAGTTAATTGCTGTAAGAAAAACTACTGGTAAAGACGAAGTTGTAATTGGAGCTAAAAATGGAAGAATGGTAAGATTTAATGAAACAGAAATTAGATCAATGGGACGTGGTACTTCTGGAGTTAAAGGCATTGATTTAGCAGATAGTGAAGTAGTAAGTGCTGAAATAATTAATTCAGGCGAAGAAATTTTAATTGTAACTGAAAATGGCTATGGAAAGAAGACTTTAATAGATGAATATAGATTGACACATAGAGGTAGCAAAGGTGTTAAAGCTTTGAACATTACAGATAAAAATGGAAATATGGTTGCATTAAAATATGTTAATCCTACTTACATTGATAAATTAGATATTATGATAATAACAGATAATGGTATCATTATGAGAATGCCATTATCACAAATATCAACATTAAAAAGAGCTACGCAAGGTAATAGATTGATTAACTTAAAAGATAATCAAAAAGTTGCAACTGTAGCTATAGTAGAAAAAGAAATAACAAATGAAGAAGAAAAAAGTTAATTAATTTAATTTTTTTCTTTTTTTTAAATAAAATGCTTCACGTGAAACAAAATAAAAAAAGTGGAAAAAATATTTCCCGGGAAATAATTCAGCAATATATAAAACAAAGCATAATATAAATTATTTAAAAATAAATATGAATAATAAGATGTTCCACGTGAAACAAAATAAAAAAAGTGGAAAAAATATTTCCCGGGAAATAATTCAGCAATATATAAAACAAAGCATAA